>JADLHS010000053.1 GCA_020848635.1 Limisphaerales bacterium | reverse complement strand
TCGCTGTGCGTGTCGCTGTGGTGCCGGCGCCGCACGATCCGGACAGCTTCATCAAGGCGAATGGCGGCGAGGCGTTTCGGAAACTGATCGAGGGGGCGGAAGGTTTTTTTGACTACCTCCTGAACCGCTTGTGCCGCACCAACGATATTGCCGCGGACAAAGGGCGGCTGGTTGTATTGCGCGAAATGGCCGAGGCGGTTCGCAAAACCGGCAACACCGTGCTCGTGGACAAGTATGCCCAGAAAACCGCGCTGCGGCTCGGGGTCACGCCGGATGCGATGCGTGCGGAATTCAAGAAGGTCACACTGCCAAAAGTGGCCGTGTCGGAGGAGGAATCCTTTGAAACCGCGGAGACCCTTGAGAGTGCCATGCCGCCGCCTTCAGCGCAGGAGCTTTGGCTGCTCAAGCTCGCCTTGAAAAATCACGCGGCAACCGAATGGCTGGCGGCCCATCTCGAGGCCAGTTGGATTCAGCACGAGGTCATCCGGACGATTATGATCCGATGGGTTGAGAGTCAGACGGACGGGTCAGGCCGGAGCCT
This sequence comes from Limisphaerales bacterium, assembly GCA_020848635.1. Classification (GTDB taxonomy): domain Bacteria; phylum Verrucomicrobiota; class Verrucomicrobiia; order Limisphaerales; family JADLHS01; genus JADLHS01. Next base: position 2,153 of record JADLHS010000053.1, on the reverse strand, counting down.
CGGGCAATTTCTGGTTGCTTTCGAGACGGAATCCGAGCGCAGTCTGATTACCGAAGCCACGATGGAGGAACGCGAGATTCCCAATCCGGAGCAACAGCTTGCCGACCTGACGCTGAAGCTGCGCAATCAAGCGATTGACCGGCAGATGGCGGCGCTGACGCAGCGCATCGCGCAACCTGATTTGGGTGACGCGGAGAAACACGAGGTGCTTCGCCGCCAACAAGAGTTGCGGCTGTTAAAGCGTTCCCCGTTGATTCCACTGGCCGAACAGCATTAGTCACCCACGCTGTCGCTTCCCTGCCAGTCGGTGAGTCGAAATAACCTTTGCCAGAGTCTGCTCGGCCCCGCTGATTGGGGTCCATCCGTGGTTTGCTGCTTCACCGTCCCGCTTAAGTCGGACGTCGCCCTGCCGATAGTTACGGATAATGGCCAGATGCTGGATTATCGCTTTGGTTCTCGCGCTGCTTTCCGGGTGCGACGGGAGAACGGCCCGCATGGCGCAACCCGAGAATCCACAAGGCCGCTACCGCAATCAAATTGCGGCCGCCCGGCGGTTATTGGAGCAAAAAGAACTCTGGGCCGATCGGGCCGAATGGGAGGTCGTGAAAGCCAAGGATGGGTGGGAGGTTATTGCCTGGCGTGTTGAGCATCCCGAATGCAAAGGCCCCAGCCGCTACCTGCCTTGGGGCTATTCGGTGATCGAGTTGGACAGCCGCCTGGAGACCATTGGTTACCGTCGGAAGGGATGAGGGATTGCGGCAGCAAAGAAAAAGCGCGGGCTGATGGGCCCGCGCTGGGTCGCTGATAAACGCAGATTACTTTGCGCCTTGATCAATCCAGGCCCGAATCAAGCCCACCTGCTCGACAGTGAGCGGACCGATGTTCGCTTTGTTGTCCTTCGGTGGCATCCAATCGTCTTCCGCACCGATACGGGCCACGCTGGCAACTAAAAGGCTCTTTGCACTGTTGCCGGACTCGATGACTTTGCCGTCCCCACTGCCTTTGAGCGTGCCCGCCAAAGTGGTCAAATTGAGTTTGGCCTTGGGTTTTTCGGCATTGTGGCATTTCACGCAAGATTTTTCGAAGATCGCTTTGATGTCGCCCTCGTAGGTTACGCCCGGTTTGGTCGCGGCGGGCGGGAGCTTGCTTGCGTCAATGGTCGGTCGCTTATGTTCCTCCGCGCGCCCGGTTGTGCTCAAAGCAACCACCGACGCGACAACGGTCAGGATGATCAAGTTTTGGGAGATGGTCATTTTATTCTTCATGGATTGTTATTGAATTTAGCAAATTAGAACGAAAGACGGTGGCCGAGTCAAAAACATTCAATCGTTTCGCCAACACTTGCTTTCGGTTAACGCCGCCTTGCGGCATGGGGAAACCTTGGCTAACCATTAGACCTGATGCGGCAAAACCTTTCTGACGCGGCCCTGGTCGTTCTGGGTCATGGTACGACCCAGAATGACGCCTCAGCCTTGCCGGTGCTCCAACACGCAGGCGAATTGCGGCGGCGCGGAATATTCGCGGAAGTTCGCGCCGCGTTCTGGAAGCAGGAGCCTCAGGTGAAGCAAGTCCTGGCGGAGATCAAAGCGCCGCGGGTCTTCATCGTTCCCTTGTTCATTAGTGAGGGCTACTTCAGCCACGAAGTCATCCCGCGCGCGTTGGGACTGGACGCCAACTTTAGTCTTCAGACCCCCGACTTCAGACTTTCTTACTGCCGCCCGGTTGGTACGCACGACTGCATGACCGAGGTAATTCTCGCCCGCGCCCGCGAGGTGGTGGCAAAACACCCGTTTCCCAGGGCGCCGAAGCCGAGCGACCTTACCTTGTTCATCGCCGGTCACGGCACCGGCCGGAACGACAATTCACGGAAGGCCATCGAGCGCCAGGTGGAATTGATTCGAGCACAACAACTCTATGCCGCCGTTCACGCTGTTTTCATGGAGGAAACCCCAGGGATTCCCGAGTGTTACGCGCTGACGCTGACGCGAAATCTCGTGGTGGTGCCGTTCTTCATCAGTGACGGCCTGCATACGGTCGAGGACATTCCGGTATTGCTGGGGGAGCCGGAGTCGGTGGTGAAACAACGGATTGCCGCCGGCCACTCCACCTGGCGAAATCCCACGGAACGGAAGGGGAAACTTGCTTGGTACTCC
>JADLHS010000669.1 GCA_020848635.1 Limisphaerales bacterium | reverse complement strand
CCGCATCGGATCAATTTCTTTTTCCTGTAACCTCCGAGGTTACAAGCATTTCTACACGAGAGATTCTAAAAACGCTTGAAAATTTGAATTTGAATCAGACAACCCCATTGGAATCTTTGCAGATCCTGGAAAAGCTCGTAAAACTCTCCAAGAAATAAATCGCAGATTACAATAGGGGGCGAATCAGCTTTCCCCAGATCCCATATCCTTTTTCATTGAAATGGAGTTTATCCTGAGGGCGGCTGAATTCCTCTTTGATCACAGGCGAATCCTTTTCTCTCATTTCGCTCCATGCATCCACAAAATAAACAGATGGAAATTTTTTTGTCAAACTCGCCAGAAATACGTTGTAAACCGGCACTATCGCATTCAAAGAAATATTTTTCGTGGGGGGAACTGAAATAAATATAATTTTTGCCGACGAATTCACAGAGCGGATCTTCTCTATCAGCAATAAAACATTATTTTCCAAAAAAGACAGACATTTCCCGTTTATCAGGTCATTCCCACCGATTTCGATAATGATGGTTTTTGGGTGAAGATTTAATACGTTATCCGAAATCCTTTCCAGGAGCATATCAGACATATCCCCTCCGATTCCCCTTTGAACGATATTCACTCCGGGGAATTCAGTCGTCACCAGATCAGGAGTAAGCAGGTGAACCAGGCTATTTCCAACGATTACAACATCGGCTTTTCCGATTTTCAGATTTTCTTCAGTGTATTTTGATTTGATGATTCCCCCGACTAGATAGAAGGCTTCAAATTTTTCTAAATTTTTCCAGCCTCTTTGGTTCGAGCATTTGAATTCGGATGAGTAGTAGTTATAATTATCTTTTTGAAAAATCTGACTTAGAGTTGCGCAACTCGTGAAAAAAATTAGACAAAGTATTGCAAATCTATTTGCCATCTTCCGTTGGCTCGTTCATTCTGAACCTTTTATGCCAATCGGCAATCTGAGACTGAACATATTCATCCGTGTCGCAAATTCTAAATTCAATCGGGTTATTTGTGTTTGTATCGATAAGCTTTGCTTCAATATAACCATTCTTCAGTTTATTGATCTCGATTTTGTATTTCATATTCTATGCTCTCCAAACACTCGCCTTAAAACCATGTTTTTTTATATAAGTTTTTATTCAATAATTAGACTATTCTATTTTCCTACTTTTTTATGTTTTCCAAATAGCAGATGAAAATATTCGCTGAATGTATAAAAATCGCAAGTCTTTTTTACTTTTGTATATTATATCATTCTTGACACTGATGTCAATTTCATCAAATTTTCCCCAGCAAATTCCAATTTTCTATTTGCACTTCACAAAATAAAAACGCTCTGCCTGAAATCTCCTGCAGAGCGTCAAATCAGATGAATTTTATACCCGGATTACCGCTTCAATCCGAGAACCTCTTGTATCATTTGATCGGATGTAGTGATCGTTCTCGAGTTTGCTTG
>JADLHS010000052.1 GCA_020848635.1 Limisphaerales bacterium | reverse complement strand
GCCGTGTCTTTGATGGGTTCACCGCGACCGAGTTGAATGTCGCCCGCGTTCAGGAACATCGGTCGCCCGCCAAGTTCGGCCACCCCCACCTCAAACGACACCCGTGTGCGGGTGGATGACTTGGAGAAAATCAGCGCCCACGTCTGCCCCGCCAGCGGTTGGGCCCGATGCCGGCCGCGCTCGTGCTTCATTACCACCGCGTCAGCCAGGATTTTCGCCATGTCCGCCCGCGCGAGCTTTTCGATGCTTAATAAATGTTTCACAATTCACAACTCCTTCTGGAGCGCCCTGTTTATAGCAATCATCGCCCGGTTGCCTCAAGCTCCGTTCGGAATGACAATCCTGCGCCTGCGGGCCACCGCGGCATCACCCCACCAGCCTGGCAATGACTGATTCGACAATCCGCAACCCCTCCGCTGCCTCACCGCGCGTCAAATTAAGCGCGGGAAGCAGCCGCAGAATGCTCGCGCCCGCCGGGATCACCAACAGCCCCGCGGCCTGTAACTGGCTGGTCAATCGAATTGCCTGCGTCTTGCTCGGGTCGCCCGGCAGATTTGGAATCCCTGGTGCAAACTCGATGCCGATCATCAGCCCCAAGCCGCGAACATTTTGGACGATACCCGGATACGTGCGCGCCACCTTCTCCAACCCGGTCTTGAGAAATTCACCCGCACTCCGGGCGTTTGCGGCCAGCTCCTCGCGCTCGATAACTTCGAGAATTTTCAAGGCCACCGCGCAGGCCAAGGGGGATCCACCGTAGGTCGTGCCATGGGTCCCGGGGCTTAACAAATCCGCGTACGGCGCGCGCACCCAGAACGCGCCCATTGGGAATCCGCCGCCGAGCGACTTGGCCATCGAAATGCCGTCCGGCAGAAACTTGTCGCCGCCCGGCACGCCTTCCAGAATGCGCTGGAAGCTTTGAAACCGTCCGCTGCGGAAATGGCCACATTGCACGCTGTCCATGAGCAGCAGCAGCCTTTTCTCATCGCACAATGCCCGCAGGCCGAGCAGATACTCCGGCGTGGCGGGCGTCACGCCGCCTTCGCCCTGAATCCCCTCGATCATGATTGCGGCGGTCGCCGGTGAAATCGCGGCCCGCATCGCCGCCAGATCATTGAACGGCACATGCCGGAAGCCGGCCACCATCGGTTCAAAGCCTTTCTTCACCTTATCCTGGCCCGTGGCCGCGATGCCCCCCAAAGTCCGGCCATGAAACGAGTTGACCGCGGTGATGACTTCAAAACGCCCGTCATCGTGGCCGAACTTGCGCGCGAGTTTGAACAGGCCTTCATTCGCCTCCGCGCCGCTATTGCAAAAAAAACATTTGCCCGGCCCCACCAGGGCCACCAGTGCCTGCGCCAGCCGTCCCTGCGGCTCCTGATAATACAGATTGGAAATGTGAACGAGCTTCCTCGACTGGGCCACGAGCGCCTCGGTGATCCCCGGATGCGCATGGCCGAGCGCACATACCGCGATGCCGCCGCCGAGATCGAGATAACGGCGGCCATCAACGTCAAACAGATAACTCCCGGATCCGTGACTGAGGGCGAGATCGAAGCGCCCGTAACTGGGCACGACGTTTTGGCTGAACAACTCTCGGATCGTCTCGAACTGATTGCGAACGATCGGCGGCGGTGCGGGCACGATTTCTTTCATGTTGCGGGCGTCAACACGCCAAAGGCACGCCCGGAAAGCAAGCAAACTCGCGCGTCAGCCGGATCTATTTGCGCCATGGCAGCGCGACGCCCCAACCGCAAGCGTGGGCTGAAACGATGATTTTATTCGCGACGCAACGGAGTTGCCGCTATCCTCCCGCCATGCACTGCCGCTGCCGAGCAGCCAAAGGCGCGAACCGCGCCGCAACCTTTTTTCGCGTCCGGGGTTTCCATTCCCCAAGGAGATAATGATGAATTTGCCCTCCGCCCGTGAGGTTTACCAAAAGATCGCCGCCAACATCGGCCAGGTCATGCAAGGCCAGTCGGCGGCCACCCGCAAACTGCTCGCCGCCCTCGCCAGCGGCGGCCATGTGTTGCTCGAGGATTTTCCCGGCACGGGGAAGACTACGCTGGCCAAAGCGCTCGCGCGTTCGATTGATGCCCGGTTCAAGCGAGTTCAATTCACCCCCGACCTGCTGCCGTCGGACATTCTTGGCGTTTCGATCTTCAACCAACGCGTGCAAGAGTTTCAATTTCACGAAGGGCCGGTGTTCACCAACATCCTGCTGGCCGACGAAATTAACCGCGCCTCCCCGCGAACGCAGTCGGCCCTGCTCGAAGCCATGGGGGAAGCGCAAGTCAGTGTGGACGGCGAGCGCCGCCATCTCGCGGAGCTGTTCTTTGTCGTCGCCACGCAAAACCCGGTGGAATTTCGCGGCACCTATCCCCTGCCCGAGGCGCAGATGGACCGGTTTGCAATGCAGTTCACGCTCGGCTACGTGCAATCCGCCGAGGAAGTCGCGGTGCTGACCGCGCAGGCCAGCCACCATCCGCTCGACGCCCTCCAGCCCTGCGTAACGTTGGCCGAGGTGGTCGGGCTCAAGAACGCGGCGCAAAACGTCCGGATCAGTGAGGAACTCAAGCGCTATATTGTGGACCTTACGGGCGCAACGCGGACCACCACCGGCGTCCAACTCGGCGCCAGCCCGCGCGCCTCCATTGCGTTGATGAAAGCCGCCCAGGCGCTGGCGTTGTTTGACGGGTTAGAATTTGTCACCCCGGAACAAATCCAGGAGTTGGCCGAACCGGTCATTGCGCATCGGCTCGTGATGGAGCCACAGGCGCGGTTTTCCGGCCTGACCGCGCGGGGCGTGGTCGAGGGCGTGGTAAAACGAATCAAAGTGCCGGCGTGAGGGCGGGCGCGATGACGACGAATCTCCACGGCAAATTCCCCGGACGTCGAACGCCCAACTTCAAACAACCAACGAACGGTCGCGGCGCCGGGCCTGCGAACGCCGAACAGCGAAGTTGGCGGTTGGAGGTTATCAAATGAACTTCGGCCTCAAGCTCATTTACCGCGCCGAACGGCTCTTCTCGTGGTCGAAGTATTGGACCTTGCGCCGGTTCACGCGGCCCGGGCAAGCCGTGCTGGGCGCGGTGATGGCCGCCGCGTTCATGGGCTTGGACACGGAAAGCTCGGTGGGCTACCAGGCCTTCACGTTATTGCTTGCGCTGTTGCTCGTGGCGGTGCTGTCGGGGTTTTACTTCCGGGCGCGGTTCACCGTCGAACGTGGACTGCCGCGCTTCGGCACGGTGGGGCAGACCCTCAGCTATCGGATCGCCGTCCAGAGTCGCATGCCGCACCCACAATCCGGACTGGCCCTCATCGAAGATCTCGCCGACCCACGACCGTCATTCCAGGTTTGGCGGGATTTCAAGCTCGACGAAACCAAACATGTCCGTCCCTTCCGTTTGCATCAGCGCCACCGCCGCAACCCGTTCAAGTTCGCAACGGTGAAGGAGGTCGCCGTGCCCTCATTGACAACCGATCAACCGGCGGAAGTTGCGGTTGAATTCACGCCGCTGCGGCGCGGCATCGTGCATTTCACAGGGGTGACCCTGGCCCGCGCAGATCCGCTCGGGCTGTTTCGGGCGCTGCGGATCATTCCCCTGCCGCAATCCATGTTGATTCTGCCGAAGCGTTACGGCTTGCCGCCACTCGCGTTGCCTGGCGCGCTGAAATATCAGCCGGGCGGCGTGGCGCTGGCGACGAACATCGGGCAGAGCGACGAGTTCGTGTCGTTGCGGGATTACCGGCGCGGCGATCCGCTGCGGCACATCCATTGGCGAAGCTGGGCCAAAACCGGCAAACCGATCGTGAAGGAGTTCGAGGACGAATTCTTTGTGCGGCATGCCCTCATCCTCGACACGTTCACTGAGCGCCCGCACAGCGAAGTGTTCGAGGAAGCCGTGTCCGTGGCGGCTTCGTTCGCTTGCACCATCCTGACACAGGAATCGCTGCTCGATTTACTATTCGTGGGGCCGCAGGCGTATTGTTTCACAACCGGCCGCGGGTTGGCGCATGCGGATCAGATGTTGGAAATCCTGGCCTCGGTGCGTCCCTGCCATACGCAACCGTTCGACCTGTTGGAGCAACTGGTGTTGAGCCATTCCAATGCGGTGAGCGGCTGCATTTGCGTGTTGCTGGCCTGGGATGAACCGCGCCGCCAACTCGTGCGAAAGCTAAAGCTCCTCGGTCTGCCGGTGCTCGTGCTGGTCATCCGGCAAACCGGTGAGGTTCGCCCCCTCGATCCCGGTCCAATGCGCGACGAACCCGAGCGCCTGCACGCCCTGGAGATCGGGCAGATCCAGGAACAACTGGCGAACTTACGATGAAGGACCTCGAAGTTGCCCCGCTCCCATGAAACCGCCTCCGCTGCTACTCGGTGCGACCCTGCTCTTCTGGGGCTGGCAGTCGGAATTCCTCGTCGTCGGAGCGATCCTGGGGGTCGTGTTGGAAAGCGCGCAGCTCATCCGCACGCGGTGGGAGTTTTCGGACGAGGACTTCGCTCGCATCTGGACCTTCTGCGCCCTGTTGCTGCTCGCCTCGGCGTTGTATGCCTTCACCGCCAACGAAGGGCCCGCCAGCTTCGGGGGGTTCTTTTCCGACGCGAACCCGATCACCACCACCCGGGCCAGTTCCGCGACGGCGCGCACGGCGAGCGCCATGATCCGGTGGTTGCCGATGCTTTTCTTTCCCTTTCTGGCCGCGCAAACGTTCAGCACGCGCGAGGCGATTCCGCTGACTGTCATTTCCCTCATCGCGCGCCGCCGTTGGAAAAAACTCACGCCAGCCGACCAGTCCTCACCCCTGGCCCGGCTCAGTTTTCACATTGGCTACCCGTATTTTGCCGCGACGCTGTTGGCGAGCAGTTTTCATCCGGCGGAAGACAAATCGTTCTTCTGGGGATTGGCCGGCTTGCTGACGTGGATGCTCTGGGCGCATCGGACGCGGCGGGTAACCCTCGTGGTTTGGGTCGGTCTGGTGGCCTTGGCCGTGGCGCTGGGCTTCGCGGGCCAGCGCGGCATTGGAAGCCTCGCGGGCTATTTACAGGAGCAGAATCCGCAATGGCTCACCCGCTTCCTGCGCCGCAACATTGACCCATCTCACAGCCGGACGGCGCTGGGCCAGATCGGTGACATCAAGACCTCGGGTCGGATCGTGATCCGACTGCGTCCCAAAGCCGGCAGCGCGCCGCCGGAATACCTGCGGGAAGCGAGTTATCGCGTCTTCAAATCGCCCGGCTGGTTCGCGGGGAGCTTGAAGGACGACTTTGAAGTCGTTGGTGAAGACCCGCCGAACAGTGCTTCGTTTCCCCTACTGCCCGGCAAGACCAACTCCGCCAGCATTAACATCGCGTGTTACCTCGACGGCACCAGCACCAATGGCTCGCCCGAAGGACTCTTGCCCCTGCCAACCGGCAGCGGCCGGTTGGAGAATTGTCCCGCCTATGTCTTGCGCAAAAGCAGCCTGGGAGCGGTGGTGGCGGAAGGTCCCGGGCTTGTCTTGTTCGACGCGTTATTCGGTCCCGGTCTGACCATGGATTTGCCTCCCTCCCTCAACCCCGAATCAAACGAAGACCTGTACGTGCCGGAAAACGAACAAGCCGCACTGGACGAAGTCGTGAAAGAATTACAGCTTCGGGGCCAGCCTCCGGCACAAGTGCTGCCGGTGGTGGCGGGCTATTTTGCAGTCAAGTTTACTTACAGCACCTGGCAGGGACGGGATCGTGGTACCCCCGGCACCACGCCGCTGAGCCGGTTCCTGCTGGAGAATCGCAAGGGCCATTGCGAGTATTTCGCCACGGCCACGGTGTTGTTGTTGCGCCAGCTCAAAATTCCCGCGCGCTATGCCGTCGGCTACGCCGTCCATGAACCGTCCGGCAGCGGTTACGTGGTGCGGTTGAGCGATGCGCACGCGTGGTGTCTGGTCTGGAACGAAACGCAGCAAACTTGGGAGGACTTCGACACCACCCCCGCCTCGTGGATCGCCGAGGAGGCCAGGAACCGCTCGCCCTTCCGGTGGCTGTCGGATATCTGGTCCCGCCTCAAGTTCGAGTTCGCGAAATTCCGCTGGGGACAAAGCAAGCTGCGGCAATATCTCCTCTGGATCGTGGTGCCCGGGCTGGCGCTGCTGCTTTATCAAATCATCTTCCGGCGTGGTCGCCGCCGGCAAGCCAGCAAACGAACCGACGAGGGTTTCATCACCCAATGGCCGGGGCTGGACTCCGAGTTTTACCAACTGGAAAAGCAAATCGCCACACGCGGTGTCCTGCGCAAACCGAGCGAACCGTTAAACGAATGGCTGCGGCGCGTGGCGGAAAACCCTGCCCTCGCCGGATTGCAGGAGCCGCTGCGGGCGTTATTACGCCTGCACTATCGCTACCGCTTCGATCCGCTTGGCTTGAGCGACGCCGATCGCGAGGCATTGAAGCAAGTGACGCGGGCTTGTTTGGAGCGATTGGACCGGGCCAAGCCATAATCGTCAACTTTCACATCGCGGACAGATCGCCAACAGCCGTAGCCGCCGACGTGAGGAGGCGGACCTGCGGACCTGCGCGCTCCATCCGCCTCCTCCCGTCGGCGGTTACGAAGTTTGTAGCGGCAGGCATCCTTGCCTGCCGTAGAGCCGGGCTTCCCAGCCCGGCGCGAAAACCTCCCGCCTCTCCAGCGCGCTTGAATCTTTCGTGAGCCTTCAAACAATCGCGCCCCATTCCGGGCGGCAAGATGCCGCCCTCCACGTCAGGCAAGATGCCCGACGCTACATTCCCTGTCCGATTTGCGCAGCAGCGGGTACTATTCAATGAGTGAACCGCCTGACCGACCCACAACTTTTGCGCGATTACACCGAGCGCCACTCGGAAGCGGCGTTTACCGAACTGGTGCGCCGACACGTTGACCTCGTCTATTCCGCCGCGTTGCGCATGGTCTGCGACGCGCACCTCGCCGAGGACGTGACACAAGGTGCGTTCGTGGCCCTGGCCCAGAATGCCCGGCAACTAACAGCCCATCCCGTCTTGTCCGGCTGGCTACATCGCACGGCACAGAACCTCGCGGCCAAAGCCGTCCGCTCCGATGTACGCCGTCGTGCCCGCGAACAGGAGGCCGCCACCATGAATGAATTGCTTTCTGCCGAACCCAATGCCGTCTGGGAACACATCGCCCCGCATCTCGACGCCGCGCTCGGCGAGTTGGGCGAAGCCGACCGCGACGCCCTTTTGCTCCGCTACTTTGAACGCAAGTCCGCGAGCGAAATGGCAACAACCCTCGGCATCAGCGACGAAGCCGCGCAAAAACGCGTGAGCCGGGCTGTGGAACGTCTGCGGGAACTCTTTGCCAAACGCGGCATCACCGTCGGCGCGAGTGGACTCGTCGTCGTTATCTACGCCAACGGCGTCCAAGCTGCGCCGATAGGATTGGCTATCACTATTTCAACCACAGCCGCTCTAGCCGGAACAACTCTCGCCACGACCACCGCCAAAGCAATCGCCATGACCACGCTGCAAAAGACACTTATCACCGCCATGCTTGCCATCGTCGCGGGAGTTGGAATTCACCAAACCCGTCACGCATCGCTGCTACGTGCCGAAAACCAAACGCTGCGGCAAAAGCAAGTTCCGTTGGCTGATCAAGTCCAACGGTTGCAAAAGGAACGTGATGGAATCGCGCGGCAACTCTCCGCGCTGAAGGAAGAAAACGAAAAACTGAGCGTCAATACTCCCGAGTTGCTCAGACTACGGGGGGAAGTTGGCATGTTGCGCCTCCAACGCAAGGGAGGTAACGCCCCATCAAGCAAAGAACTTTTGTCGACAGCGCGCGAATACTATGAACGAGCGATGAATTCTGACGATCGTGATTTTGAATTCCAACTCGACGACCTCAACAAAGCAATCCAGATGGACCCAAGTTTTGCTGAGGCGTACTCGGCTCGCGCTACGTTATACGCCAACAAGTTGCCTCTGTCCAAGGGAGGCCACAAAATGGCGGTGGCAGATCTGACTCGTTATTTGGAACTTCAGCCAGACGATCTATCTCAACGTTTCAATCGGGCCATCTCCTTCAATCAATTAGGGGAGAATGACAGTGCCATTATTGATTTTACAACTTTGATTCAGCAAGATGATGATATTCCTCGGTTTTATCTCTATCGCGGCATGTGCTATGCACAAAATGAGGATTATTCCAAAGCCATAGCAGATTACACAGCTAGCATTCGGCTCGATCCTCATAATAAGAATGCTTACCGCTATCGAGGGCAATGCTACGAAAAAATCGGGCAAACCGAAAAAGCACAACAAGATTTTGCAACCGAGGGTGGGAACTGAGGACGAAATGAGCATCAAACGTTCGCATCCCTCTTGGCCTGCGTTGGCCAATAAACATGTCGCGCCGCTGGCGCTAAAACCCTTTCCGTGTGGTTCGTGCAATCCGTGGCTGATTCACTGTAATTGTTTTATTTCAGAAAGCCGCCAGGGCAAATCACAAGCTCCGTAGGAGCGACATATTCCGACACGATGCCGCTCCTACGGAGCTTGGTTACGCTTCGCTGGCTGGGCTATAAGCATGTCGCACCCCTGGTGCTGAAACACGTTTCGGGTAGTTCGAATATTTCACGGTTAAAGTCGTGAGATTTCTTTTGCTTCAGCGACTGCGCTTCTTTCCCAATTCCTTCCGCAGCTTGTCCAGCGGCAGGGTATTGATCACGTCGGCTTTCGTGAGCCAGCCTTTGCGGGCCAGCCCGACGCCAAGTCGTAGAAAGCTCGCGTGTTCGTTGCGGTGCGCGTCCGGGTTGATGGCGCATTTCACCCCCTTGCTTTTCGCGTACGGCCAGAGCCGCCAGTCGAGATCGAAACGATATGGGTTGCAGTTGAGTTCAATCCACGTGCCGGTCGCGGCGCAGGCGTCAATCACCGCCTCCAGATT
>JADLHS010000051.1 GCA_020848635.1 Limisphaerales bacterium | reverse complement strand
GCTCGCCGAACCCCGCCGTGAGGCATCGGTTGAGTTCGTTCAGAAAGCCCGGAAGGCATTCAAGACCGGGAGGCTGCGCGCGGCCATTCCAGTGGAAGTCAGGGGCGAGGTTACCGCGTGAACCGGTTGCTCCCGCCTTCCACTGCCTTGGCGCGGTTCGCCCGCCGTTTCGTTCGCAAGCCTTCGCAGCCCGCGTCTGGACTTTGGTTGACGCTCGAACGCTTGTCCGGGAAGGCTTTTCAACCGCAAATCAAGACGCACAGGCTAACAGGTGGACTCGCAAATTCATGGGCCCGCAGCGTGGGCAATGATTTTCGCGTCCGATCCCCATTTGTGAAACCCACCGGGCGGGCCGCCAATTGGCTCAAAAGTGACTGCCCGCACGACGAGGTCTATTGATGAAACTCCTGGTCATCGGTTCTGGCGGACGCGAACACGCGCTGGTGTGGAAGCTGGCGCAATCGCCGCATGTCACCGAATTATGGTGCGCTCCGGGCAACGCCGGCATGGCCGGTGAGGATTTGCGCAACGGAAAGAAAGTCCTCTGTGTGGACCTCGCCGCGGACGCCTTGGCGGCGTTGGTCGCCTGCGCGCAGGTAAACAAAATTGATCTGACTGTCGTCGGTCCGGACAATCCGCTTGCGCTTGGGATCGTGGATTTGTTCCAGCAGAACCGCTTGCGCATTTGGGGTCCGAACCAGAAAGCGGCCCAGTTCGAAGCTTCCAAGGCTTTTTCGCAGCGGTTCATGGAAAAGTACGGCATCCCGACCGCGCGGGCGGGAACGTTTTCAGAAGCCAAACTGGCGAAGGGATTTGCGGCGGCCCTTGGCGGACGTTGCGTGGTCAAGGCCGACGGCCTCGCCCTAGGCAAAGGCGTCCTGATATGTGCGAACCAGGCCGAGGCGGAGCAGGCGGTGGATGAAATCATGATCGGCAAGGCCTTCGGTGCCGCAGGGGCGCGCGTCGTGATTCAGGAATATCTTGAAGGCATCGAAGTTTCCCTCCACGCGTTGTGCGACGGCAAGACCGCCAAGATTTTTCCCACGTCGCAGGATCATAAACGCGCGCTCGATGGCGACCTGGGCCTGAACACCGGCGGCATGGGGACGTATTCGCCTACACCCTTCCTGACCGATGCTCAACTTGCCCGGACAGCCAAGAGCATCCTGGACCCGTTCCTGCGCGGCTGCGTGGCGGAGGGGATTGATTATCGCGGCATCCTTTACCCCGGGATCATGCTCACACCGGAGGGCGCGAAAGTCTTGGAATTCAACGCGCGTTTCGGTGACCCGGAAACGCAGGTGTATCTGACCCGACTGGAGAGCGACCTCGTCGAACTGCTCGACGCCAGTGTAAGCGGCAACCTCGGCACGGCGGAGTTGAAATGGAGTCCGCAAGCGAGCGTGTGTGTGGTGATGGCCAGCGGCGGTTATCCCGGCAGCTACGTGAAGGGCAAGCCGATTCTCGGCTTGGATCAGGCGGCAATGCTTCCGATGGTAAAGGTCTTTCACGCCGGCACGGCCAGGGCAGGGGAGCAAATCGTGACTAATGGTGGGCGCGTGCTGGGGGTAACGGCGTTGGGCCAGGACTTGAAAGCGGCGCAAGCCGCCGCCTACGCGGCGGTGGAGAAAATCCATTTCGACGGCGCCCAATTCCGCCGCGACATCGCGGCGAAGGCAATGTAGCGTCAGTGAGCCTTGGTCAATCAGGAAGGTGCAGCTTGCCGCCCGTCCTTACCGCCGCTGGCTACATCACCAGGAAGAATTTGCTCGCGCAATCCTTTCCCTCAACCAAGCCCTCGCCGAGGAGATTGGGACAGATGACCCCGTCCCCGTTCGCGACCGTTAGGGAACATGGACCCGCCAGAATTGCGCGGGTTGGTTTGGCAGGGCCAGGGAGACCGTTTGGGGATCATTAGTCAGCGTGAGCGAGAGATTGGTCTGCCAGTTCCAATTCGCAAGGTTCGTGCAGTTCAGGATGTGAAGCAATCGCCCGATGTCGCCACTGATGAAAAGCGCGAGGTGGTCACCGCCATGTGCGAGCGTCAGGCTGGGCCGCCGGGGCGCAGTTGAAGGTGCGTCGCTGAAATCAGGAACTCCGTCGGCATCCGTGTCGTTCACATCGTCAATGGAGAGTTGCCAGAAAGGATAATCGTATCCGCCAGTGTTGGGGTCGCCGTCGGCAAACGCCACATAGCCGTAGTAGTTGGTGCGGAGGAGCAGATCGCGGGACACGTCATTTTCGTCGAAGGACAGCGTTTGGGCGGCCGCATTGGTCCAGTCGCCCGCGCGGAGTACGAGGTGGTTGAGATTCCCGGGCAGGGTTTTCGAGAACAGCGCGGGGCCCTGCAGCGTATTGGCCGGATTGCCGGTTTGGGTCAGATTGAAACTCGCGATGACGTTGCTGGTGCCGGGGGTGTAGGACAACGGGCCGGTGTATTCCAGCACCTCGAAAGTGTGGACGAAGTCGCCTAGCGGGCCGAACGTGTCGTCCTCCAGACTGAAGACGCAGGTGCCGTTTGGGGTGCCGGCTCCGCGACTCCACTTGGCGGTGATCGTTCCGTCGCTGACGTAGGTGCTGTAAGCACCCGCAGTCAGGGTCAGACCAACACTTTGGGCGACTTCCAGAAAATCATCGAACCCATTTTCGTTGGCATCAAGAAAGTCGGGCAGCTTCACCTGCATGGAGCCGGTGACTGGGAAGCCAAAGGAGGCATCCAGAATGATTCCACTGGCGTAACCAGCGGTGCCCGCCGGGTACAATTCACCATTTGGTGTTCCTCCAACACTGCTCAGGGCCAGGCTACTGCCAAAGCCAGCGGCTCCCGGCTGAACGCGCAGCGAAAGACAGACGAAGTGTACCTGCGCTGTGGCGGCCGCGTGGGTCGTGATTGGAAAGATCGAGAGTAAGAGCGCCAGCAATACAAATGGGGTTTTCATATGCTTAACAAAGGTGACCATGCTCCTGCCTACTGTGGCCGTCAAGATGAATGACCCCGTGATTTTTTGATAGGTTGGCCCGGATGCCCTGCGGCTGCCGGCCGGCTTCCGGGATTGCAACGGCGGAGCCACTTGCTAGGTTTTGCTCCTGAACGCATGCATCCAAACCTCGCCAGATTGTGGGCCATGCTGCTGATCGCTTGCGGCCCTGCGTTCGCAGCGACAGCCCAGATCCAATCTCCGCGGCCCAATGTGTTGTTCCTCTTGAGCGATGATCACCGGGCGGACGGGATTGCGGCCTTGGGCAATCCCAACCTCAAGACCCCGGCGCTCGACCGTCTGGTCGAACGCGGCATGGCTTTCCGCCATGCCTACACAATGGGAGCGATGGAGGGCGCGGTCTGCCTGCCCAGCCGGAGCATGATCCAGACCGGGCGCTCGCTGTTTCGCCTGCCGCCGGTGAATCAGCGTCAGGGCTACCAAGAATTCTCGGCGGCGATGAAGGGGAGAAATGAGGGTCGCGACTGGGCTTTGCTGCCGCGAGTCCTGCGCGCGGCGGGCTACGAGACGTTTCACATGGGTAAGCATGGTAATGAGTGCCGGCCCGCCATGGAGAACTACGAAATCAACATCCTGCGCGATGACCCCAGCGTCGCCGAACGCGTCAACTCCAGTCAGGCTTACGGCGACGGCGTCATCAAATTTCTCCGGGAGCGCAAGACCGAGCGGCCGTTCTTCATTTATCTCGCTCCGCCCGTGCCCCACGATCCGCGGGTCGCCCCGAAGGAATTCACGGACCTGTACGATCCGGCCAGACTGCTGCTGCCGCCCTCGTATCTGCCGCTGCATCCATTCGACAATGGCGAGATGATAGTGCGGGACGAGAAACTGGCCCTCTGGCCGCGTTTGCCGGAAGTAATCCGCCGGCAATTGGCGGATTATTATGCCTGCATTTCCTGTCTCGACCACCATTTTGGACGCATCGTGGATTGCCTCCGGGACCGCGGGCAGCTCGAAAATACGATCATCATCTTCGCCGGCGACAATGGACTTTCGCTGGGTGATCACGGGTTGATGGGTAAACAAAATCTCTACGAATTCGGTGGAATGCATGTGCCGCTGGTCGTTGCCGGTCCGGGCATGCACCCGGGGACCAGTGATGCGTTCGTTTATCTCTTTGACCTGTTCCCCACGATCTGCCAAATGACCCATGTTCAAGTGCCGGTGGCGGTGGAAGGCAAGAGTTTTGCACCGCTCCTAGCCGGCCAACCGTTCATGGCCCGGGAGTTCATGTTTAACGCTTACAAAAACGTGCAGCGCAGCTTCCGTGACGAGCGCTGGAAGGTGATTCGCGATCCGCAGATCAATCGCACGCAACTCTTCGACTTGGCGAATGACCCGCACGAATTGAACGACCTCGCTGACCAACCCGCGCAGAAGGGGAAAATTGCCGAGTTGATGGATCGCATGGTGACGGCACAACGGGATTGGGGCGACACCTGTCCGCTAACCTCGGCCAATCCTGCCCCGGCGGCCTGGTCGCCGGAGATGTTGAAGCCTGCCGCCCCGGGGGGGCCAAGATGACGGTGCGCTGGCTTCAACTCAAAGAGTGCTGGAGACGACGTGAGGAATTGCCAAAAGAATTCCGGTTTGATTCGCATAGCCTTGGCTCGTGCCGGTCGTTGACACAGCCGCATCGTAAACCGAATTTTCTGCGGCTGCCTCTGTTCCTCGTGTTCGTCATTCTATTTCCCGGAGCGGCTACAGCCGCCGGTTTGCCCACGCGGCCCAACATCATCATTATTCTCACGGATGACCAGGGTTACGGTGATCTTTCCTGCCACGGAAATCCCATCCTCGAGACTCCGAATCTCGACCGCTTGCACAACGAAGGCCGGCGCTTCACCGATTTCCACGTCAGCCCAACGTGTGCGCCGACCCGCTGTGCCCTGATGACTGGCCGGCACGAGTTCAAGTCCGGCGTCACACACACCATTCTCGAACGTGAACGCATGAGTCTCAAAGCGACGACCTTGGCCCAGGTGCTCAAGTCCGCGGGCTACACCACCGGCATTTTTGGCAAGTGGCATCTCGGCGATGAACCCGACCGCTGGCCGGACAAGCGGGGCTTCGATGAAATGTTCATCCACGGCGCGGGCGGGATTGGGCAGTCGTATGCCGGGAGTTGCGGTGATGCGCCCGGTAATAAATATTTTGACCCCGCCATCCTGCACAACGGCAAGTTCGAGCGAACCAAAGGCTACTGCACGGACCTGTTTTTCGGCCAGGCGCTCAAGTGGATCGAAGCGCAACGGGCGGAGCGGAAACCATTCTTCGCTTACATTACTCCCAATGCCCCGCACGCGCCGCTGGTCGTGCCGGAGGAATACGAGGCGCGCTACGCCGGCCGGGTGCCGACGAACACGGCGAAGTTCTTCGGTATGATTGCCAACATTGACGACAACGTGGGCAAACTGCTCGCGAAGTTACAGGCCTGGGACCTCGAACGCGACACGCTGATCATTTTCATGAACGACAACGGGGGCACGGCCGGCGTCCCGGTGTTCAAAGCTGGCATGCGCGGTGCGAAAGCCACGCCCTGGCTGGGTGGCACCCGGGCGGCCTCGTTCTGGCGCTGGCCGGGCACGTTGGTTCCGGGGGACATTGATGCCCTCGCCGCGCACATTGACGTGCTGCCGACGCTGGCGGAAATTGCCGGGCTTAAACTTTCGGGCAGTGTCGCCGAACAAGCCGAAGGCCGCAGCCTGGTGCCGTTGCTCGAGGATCCGCAAGCCGCATGGCCGGATCGGACGCTAGTCGCGCATGTCGGTCGGTGGGCGCAGGGCAGGGCGGAGGAGTCGAAGTATCTTCATTGCAGTATCCGCAACCGCGAGTGGCAGCTCGTCTGCGACACGAACGACGGTCGCCCGCAATGGCAGTTGTTCGACCTGAAAGCGGACCCAAGTGAAACCCGCGACGTCGCAGCGGCACATTCCGAAGTGGTGAACAAGCTCGTTGCGGCGTACGATCAGTGGTGGATTGCGATGCTGCCCGGGTTGGAAAACGAGAACGCCATCGGCCCCAGGCAGAACTCGTTCAAGATGCTATACGCGCAGCAATTCGGTGGAGGCCCGGTAAACGAAAATTCAAAATGAAAACTGCTGCCATAATAACCCTCGCAAGCTTCCTGGCAGTCTCGGTCGTCCGGGCCGCGCCCGCTGAACGCCTCGAAAACTATACGAACAAAACCGTCCTGGTGTTTACCCCGCATCCCGACGATGACACCTTCGCCGTTGGCGGTACCATGGCCTTGCTGGCCAAAAACCGCAACCGGGTCGTCGTGGTCATCTACACCAACGACAACAAAGGAAGCTACGATCAGGACATGACTTCCGAACGCCTGGCGCGCATCCGCAAGGCCGAGGAGGAAGCCTCTTGTGCGGTGCTGGGCATTCCCAAGGAGAATCTCATCTGGCTCGGCCACGACGACGGAGAGCTCGAGTACGTCCCGCCGAAATTACTGTGCGGTCAGGTCACCAAGATCATCCGCCAATATCGGCCGGACGCGATTCTCTCCGTGGATCCCGGCGAATCCTACGAGCGCTGGCACAAGTCCGATCACCGCATGGCGGCGTTCAATACCATGGACGCCGTGCGCGCGGCGGAGTTTCACCTGTACTATCCCGAACACCTGCTCGTGGACAAACTGCAACCCTACATGATTACCAACTTTTACTTCTTTTACGCGACCACCAACGACGCCAATTACGTCGTCAACATTGACGCCACGATGGAACTGAAAGTCGAGGCTATCACCAAACAGGTCAGTCAGTTTGAACCCGCCGTCACCAAGTATCGTCCCGACTGGGAGGCAGAACCCCTCAAGAAGCTCAAGGAGTTTTATCATGGGGACCAGGAGAAGAAAGACGGCCACTATGTCGAGATGTTCCGACACGCGAGCACGTTCAACCAGAAATAGCGAAGGCAAATTCGTCCCCCAACCAAACCCAACCATGAAACTAATCCTCGCCCTGCTGCCGTTGCTCACCGCGCTTTCCCTGGCGGCGGCCCCGGACCGTTCGGCCACCCCCAACCTCGTCATCGTCTTTTGCGATGACCTCGGCTATGCCGACGTCGGCTGTTTCGGGGCCAAAGGCTACAAAACCCCGAACATCGACCGGCTCGCCCGGGAGGGGGTCCGGTTTACCCGGTTCTACGATGCGCAACCGGTTTGCTCCGCTTCGCGCTCGGCGTTGATGACGGGCTGTTATCCCAGCCGCATCGGCATCATGGGCGCGTTGGGGCCGAACTCCAAAGTGGGTATCAGCAGCAACGAGG
>JADLHS010000050.1 GCA_020848635.1 Limisphaerales bacterium | reverse complement strand
TTGCCGGCGCCGAGGCGGGTGTCATTTCCGGATGTGGCCAAACTCCGGCACGCCGCGTGTGGCAACGACCTTGAAGTATATTGCTGGGGTCAGTTTGGCAAGCGTCCCCGTGTGACACCCGAGGAACCTCCACTCACTTGGTTGGGACCGCATCGACAACCAGAACCTCAAACGGGCGGAGCGTGAGGCGCCACGGCTTGGCCGCCTCGACCGTAATCACTGATTTCGCCGCATCCTCGGTCCAGGGACTCTTGAGGGTGTATTTCGTTTTCGCGCCGGCCGGTAGTTCAAATGCCCTGCCCACATCGAGGGAAAACTCACGCGCGGTGTCGTCCGGGTTACGCAGCATCAAGATGCCTTTCCGCGCATTCCACGAGGCGTAGCCATAGACTTCAAGCTTCGCGGGATCACCGCCGATCCAGTGCGTGTCCACCAGCACATCGGCGTTGGCACGCGACCACTTCGCTGCTTCGGCCAGGATAGACCAATCGTCCGCCGTCAGCTTGCCCGGCTGGATGTAGAGTTCCTGAAGTCCCGTGCCGCTGCCGAAGAAAGCGCGCACGTCGTCCTTGAAGCCGGCGGAGTTAAAGGTCGGCTCGCCCGCCGAGCCGTGCCTTGAGTACGCCACGCCCTGGGTCATCAACGAATTGAGCGGATACAGCGGGGCTTTGCGAACGATGTTGCGGTAAACCTCCTGGTCGCGATAGGTCAGCCACTGTTGCTGCTTCGGGCCTTTGCCCGCGCGGCCCATGTCGTCGCCCTGCCGCCAGAGCGAGTCGGCGTAGCGCAACCAGAACGGCGATGGCCACGAGCCGGTGGTGAGGTTGATGTAAAGGTTCGGGTCTTCCGACCGCAACTCCAGCATCAAGCGGCGCATGGCTTCGGTGTCGAGGACATATTGCGCGCCGCCGCTGGCATACATGCCGGTGGCGATGCCATCGAATTTGAAATGGTTCACGCCAAACTTTCGGATCATGTCCACGCAGGCCTGCTTGAAAACGCCGTAGTATTTGCGGCCCGCCAGCGAAAAGCCGGCGGCGTTGATCTCGTAAGCCTGCTCGCGGCCAAACTTGATCCGCTGCGCCTTCGGCTGGCCATAGCCGCCGAAGGGCGATAGCCACACTCCCAGCCGAGTGTGGTATTCCCGGCACGCGTCGGCGAGCGGTGCGAACCCGCGCGGGAATCCGTTGTGAAACTGCCACAGGGTCTTCGGATCATCCCAGCCATCATCAAACACCATGGCGTCCATGGTGACCCCGTGCGGCTTGATGAAGCGCTCGCCGCAAAGTCGAATGGCCTCGAGGCAGTTGGTTTCGTTCAGGGCGAACGGATTCCAGGCCGTGTCGTACCAGGAGTTGTAATGGAGGAACGGCCGATACGGATGCGCCCGTTCGCGTTCGAGGTAATACAGAAAGGCCCGGCGCATTTGACCCGGCGGCGTGACTCCGAGGACGAAGCTCTGGGTCAAGGTTTCGCCCTGCCGGAGCGTGGCATTGCGCGGCAACCGACAAACCACCGTGCCGCCCCCGGCGGCGGTGACGCTGTTGGTCGCCATCGGGTCTTCGGAGCCGAAAAAGAAAGTGCCGGCGACAACGGGCGAGCCGTCCACGCGCCCCACGGCTTGCGCCTCGGGAAGGGCTTGATCCAGCCAGACAATTTCGCGGACGCCACAATCCGCAGCTTGGGCGGTCACGGCAATCTCCTGCCGGACATAATTGCCGCCGTCGTGCAACACGGCCCGCCAGACCAAGCGCAGTTGCCCGTCCGCGGAACGCAACGGCACTTCCACTTGCTGGCCGCGAAAGCGTGCGGCCAATCTCGCCGCTTGCGGATCGGGTGGGAGCTCACTCACTTGCAGTAGGCCGTCCGGCTTGAGCGCGGAGGCCGCGTAGTGCTTACCGTTGGTGAAAACAATTTCAAAGACTTCGCCCGTTAATGCGAGTTGCCTTGGTTGCCCTTGATCCCGGATGAACTGCGGACGTAATCCCTGGTCACCGACCAGCCAACTCGCGGAGACGACGGCGTTGCTGACGGTGATCCGCGGACCCGCCAGAAGAATGCGTGCCGGTCCCGGGTCAGATCCCGGATACACCAACTGGGCTCGAGCTATACCGGAGCAGACGGCCAGGGCAACGATGATGGCCCCAATAACGACCGATCGGGGTTTGCGGTGATTCATTTGCATAGGTCTATTGTTTGCGCCGCCGCACATCGAGATAAACGGCGGCCAGTACCACGAGGCCTTTGACGATGTATTGCAGTGAGAAGTGAACGCCCGCCTGGTTGAGCCCCTTGTCGAGAATGCCGATGATGATCGCGCCGATCAACGTGCCGCGCATCGTACCGATGCCGCCGGTGAAACTCGTGCCGCCAACCACGACGGCGGCAATGGCGTTCAACTCGAAGCCCTGGCCGGAAGCCGGCTCGGCGGAGTAGAGTTGCGAGGCGTGAATGATGCCGGCCAGACCCGCCAGCAAGGAGCAGATCACATAGACGATCACTTCGTTGCGCGCGAGCGGAATGCCGGTGAAACGGGCGGTTTCGCGGTTGCCGCCGATCGCGTAGAGGTGCTGGCCAAAGCGCGTGCGATGCAGCAACACCGCCGTCAGCGCAAACGCCGCGAGCATCAACACCACCGGCACGGGCAGGAAGCCGAAGAGCCGTGCGTTGCCCAAGGCGAGGAAAAGCTTTTCCGTGTCCGGCACCGCCAGCGGACGGCCTGCATTGAAACGCAGCGCGACACCCCGGGCCACCAGCATCGTGGCCAGGGTGATGATGAACGGCGGCATCCGCGTACGGGCGGCACAGACGCCGTTGATGGCTCCAAACAGTGCCGCCATTCCAAACCCCGCGAGCAAACCCGTAGCCAGTCCGCCGCGGGCCAGAACCGCAACCGTCACGGTCCCGATGAGCGCCACCACGGCCCCGACCGAGAGATCAATGCCGCCGATGAGAATCACCAACGTCATGCCATACGCGAGAATGGCGTTCACGGAAATCTGCTGGGCGAGGTCGAGCAGGTTTTCCGCGCCGAGAAATTGCGGCACCCAGATGCGGAACAGGCCCAGCAGGACGACGATGGCGAGGAGCAAGGGCAACACCAGGCGGAGGGATTGGAAATTCGCTTTCATCGCGCGTTTCAGTTGCGGGTCAGTTCGGCCATGACTTCCTCGGGGGTAATTTCCTGGGCCGCAGCTTCACGTACGATCCGGCCATCGCGGTAAAGGGCGAGGCGATGGGAGAGATTCATCACTTCGGGTAAATCCGACGAAATGAGAATGACGGCCATGCCCTGCTCCACCAACCGGTGGATGATAGTGAACATCTCTTCGCGCGCGCCCACGTCCACGCCCCGCGTCGGTTCGTCGAGGATGAGAATCCGGGGCGGATGCTCCATCCATTTTCCGACGACCACCTTCTGCTGGTTGCCGCCCGAGAGACTGCCGATCGGTTGCTCGGGATCGGAGATTCTGATTCCAAAACTCTGCACCGCGCGCGCCACGATCCCGCGACGACGTTGCGCATTTGGAAAGCAACC
>JADLHS010000049.1 GCA_020848635.1 Limisphaerales bacterium | reverse complement strand
TTCATGTTCGATGATTCCTATTTGCGTTAAGGGTCTTGGCCGAGGGTCCGAACTTAAACAGCATGCTCGCGACTCCAGCTTCCCCGGATGATGGGTGGGTCTGGCAAAGAAGCAAGCCGTCTTCCGCAGGCCGAACCGAACGGGCTGAAACGACCGGGTGCCGCCCCGGCTTTGTAGCGTCGGGCATCTTGCCTGACGTAGAGGGCGGGCATCCTTGCCGCCCGGACATGGCGCGGGCGATACTTGGAACTCAAGAAAGTCACGATCGGCTCGGTTGGGCGTGAGTTACTTCCGCCGGGCTGGGAAGCCCGGCTCTACGGCAGGCGGGGACGCCCGCCGCTACGATGACCGGGCGTGGAGTCTCCCGACGCGGGTCAAAAATTTCCTTCAACCGCCCTTGGATTTCCAACATGCTGGGCCCGCACTATGAAATTATTCGATTTGACGGGTGAAGTGGCGGTGGTGATTGGGGCAACCGGGGTCTTGGGTGGTTCCCTGGCCGAGGGGTTGGCGGAAGCCGGCGCGCGCATCGCCGTCCTGGGTCGGAATGCGGAACGGGGGCAGGCACGAGTGAAGACCATTCAATCCCGCGGCGGCAAAGCTGCCTTCTTCCAGGTCGATGCGGCGTCGCGCGGCAGTCTGGCCGAGGCACACAAAAAAATTGAAGCCACGCTCGGCGCGCCAACGATTCTCCTCAACGCGGCCGGGGGCAACGATCCCAAGGTGACAGTCACGCCGGAGAACCCGTTTGAGAACATTTCGCTCGAAGCGTGGCAGGCGAACTTTGACCTGAATCTGGTGGGCGGGGTCTTCCTGCCGTGTCAGGAATTCGGCCCGGCCATGGGCCGGCGCGGCAAGGGCAGCATCATCAACATTGCCAGCGCGGCGGCGCAATTGCCGCTCTCGCGCGTGGTGGCGTATTCGGCGGCCAAGGCGGCGGTGGTGAATTTGAGCCGGTTTCTGGCGCGCGAATGGGCGACCAAAGGGGTGCGTGTGAATACCATCACCCCCGGCTTCTTTCCGGCCGAACAGAACCGCAAGCTGCTGTTCAACGACGACGGGTCGCCAACCGCGCGCACCAAGGCGATCTGGGGGCACACGCCCATGAACCGGTTCGGCGAATCCAAGGAACTGGTCGGCGCGGCGGTTTTCCTCGCCAGCCACGCGGCCAGCAGCTTTATTACTGGCGCGGACATCCGGGTGGATGGCGGTTATTTGAGCCAGACGATTTAGTTTTAACCGCGCGGACCGCCCGCGCGTCTGATAGGATGTGACGACGATGGCCCGGCTGGATAAAACCGAAAATTCGCTCGCGGCTGGACAACGCGTGTTTGGTCGCTATTACCTCACCCGCACGCTGGGGGAAGGCGGCATGGGCGTCGTCTGGCTCGCGCACGATCGCGTGCTGGAACAGCCCATCGCCCTGAAATTCCTCGCGCCGCATCTCGTCGCGGATCATGCCGAGATCGAGCGGCTGAAAACCGAGACGCGCCGCAGCCTCAAGCTGGCGCATCCGAACATCGTCCGGATTCACGACTTCATCCTGACGCCGCAGGGCGCGGCGGTGGCGATGGAATATGTGGACGGCTGGTCGCTCTGGTCGCTGAAGGTGGACAAGCCGCGGCAGGTGTTTTCGGTGGCGGAATTGCGGCCCTGGATTCGCGATCTGTGCGCCGCGCTGGATTACGCGCACAACGAAGCGCGCATTGTGCATCGCGACATCAAACCGGCCAACCTGATCCTCAACTCGCGCGGGCAGATCAAAGTGACGGACTTCGGCTTGTCGCGGGAAATCCAGCATGACGCGGTCCCGGACGCTGCACAGGCCGCCATCGTGGGGACGGACTGGTATATGAGTCCCCAACAGTGGACCGGTGAGCCGCCGGCGGTGGCGGACGACATCTATTCGCTGGGCGTCACCATTTACGAATTGCTCACGGGCAAGCCGCCGTTCTATGAGGGCGACGTGTTCACCCAGTTGCACGAAGTCATTCCCCCCAGCATGACCGACCGGCTGTTTGAATTTGGGGTGGAGGACGCGGCGATTCCCCTGCTGTGGGAGGAGACGATCGCCGCGTGCCTGGCCAAAGACGCGGCCCGCCGGCCGGTCAGCGCCCGCGAGGTCGCCATGCGGCTGGGGTTGCCACTTTCCTGATCGTCCCGCCCGCCTCGGCCTCGTCCGACGGCTCCCCCCTGACAGTACGGGAACGCCTATTTCGCCGACGGGGATTCGTCCGCGTCTGCTTGGGGCGCGGGATTCCAGGATGGATTTTCTACTTGAAGCCGGTAGCCTCGCCGGGTGCAGAAATTGATTTCACAGGTAGCCGTGGTGGGCGCGAAGGTGCCAGAATCGGAAGTGGTGTCCCTCGTCGCACAGGCGCTGCCGGCGGACCTTTATCGCAACCAGCGCGTGCTGCTCATCGTGCCCGACCATACGCGCACGGCGCCGGTGGGATTGCTTTTCAAAACCATCCACGCCCAAATCGGCCACGTCACCAAGGAACTCGACGTGCTCACCGCCCTCGGCACGCATCCGCCGATGAGCGAAGCCGCGATATGTGAGCGTTTGGAAATCTCCCTCGCCGAACGCCGCGCGCAGTTTGGCCGAGTCCGCTTCTTCAATCACGAGTGGGATAATCCCGCCGCCCTCAGGGAAATCGGCACGCTCAGTCGGGCCGAGGTGAGCGAACTCACCGGCGGTTTGTTCGCGCTGGACGTGCCGGTGGAGATCAACCGGCTCGTGTTCGATTACGATCAGGTGATCATCGTCGGTCCCGTGTTTCCGCACGAAGTGGTCGGCTTTTCCGGGGGCAATAAGTATCTGTTCCCCGGCGTGGGCGGGCCGAAAATCCTGAACTTCTTCCACTGGCTCGGCGCGGTCGTCACCAATCCGATGATCATTGGCAACAAATGGACCCCGGTTCGCAAAGTCGTTGACCGCGCCGGCGCCCTGGTCAGTGTGAGCAAACGCTGCTTCGCGATGGTGGTGGCGCCGGACAAATCGCTGGCCGGGCTCTTCTTTGGCACGCCGGAAACGGCCTGGGACGCCGCCAGCGAACTCTCGAAGCAAGTCCACATCATATACAAGGCCAAGCCGTTCCAGACGGTTCTTTCACAGATGCCACCCATGGACGACGACCTTTGGGTCGCCGGCAAAGGCATGTACAAACTCGAACCCGTCGTGGCCGACGGCGGCGAACTGATCATTTACGCGCCGCACGTCCATGACATTTCGGTCACCCACGGAAAAATCATTGAGGCGATCGGCTATCACTGTCGCGATTATTTTCTGAAGCAGTGGGACCAGTTTAAGCATTATCCGTGGGGCATCCTTGCGCACAGCACCCACGTTCGCGGCATCGGCGCGTTTGAAAATGGGGTCGAAAAATGCCGGATTCAGGTCACGCTGGCGACCGGCATCCCGGAGCCCGTCTGCAAGCAGATCAACCTTGGCTACCGCGACCCGAGGACCTTGCGGGTGGAAGATTTCGCCAATCGCGAGGCCGAGGGCGTCTTGTTTGTCCCGAAGGCGGGCGAGATGCTTTACCATTTGCAGCAGCAGCCGAAGTGGGCTGGTGGCGGGAATTAGCCCCGTGTCCGCGCGCTGAACCCCGCCCGCTCAAATCACCGCTGGCGTCCATCCCAGTTTGCCGGAACGGCGGCGGCCCGCACTACCTGGCATGCATCCGGCTGAAACCAGGCGCATGGAACGCACTGAATGGGACCTGGTAACGAAGCCGAAACTGATCGGCTTCCTGATCGCGGCGGGGTTTTTCTTCCTGCTCGTGATGGTCTCCGAGCCGGGATTTGTCTTCATTGTGGATCACGCCAACCTGCTCTTTCATGAAGCGGGACATCCGATCGTCGGGCTGTTCAGCCAGCGCTTGGAACCTTACGGGGGCACGCTGGGACAATTGGTTTTCCCGTTGGTTCTGATGGTGAGCTTCTGGCGTCAGGGCCAATCCCTCTCGTTTGCCGGGGCGAGCATCTGGTTCTTTGAGAACTGGTTGAACATTGCCCGTTACCTGGCCGATGCGCGCCGGCAGGAGTTGCCGCTCGTCGGTGGTGGGGATCATGACTGGCATCGGATTTTGTCGAGTTGGCATATACTCCCCTACGATGGCACGATCGCCACGACCCTCCAGGCCATTGGGTGGCTGGGGATGGTTGCGGCCTGCGTCTGGGTGGGCTGGCGGGCGTGGCAAGACCGCAATCGTCCGTTGCCCCAGGCTGATTTTGCGTCAGCGGCGTGGTTGTGAACCCTGATCGGCTTGCGGTTCCGGTGGGTGGCGGAGGCTTGGTTACGGGGCGGTCCAATCTCGAACGGGACCGGATCGCGTTCAATCCGGAAACCGCATTTCCTCGGCGTAAATTTCCTGAAAGTTCGGATCTTCATTCAGCGACACATGCGCGATGCGTTTCGCGATGGCGTCCCACGGTTCGGCTGCCTCAAACAACGCCCGTTTCGCGCCAAGCAACGCCGTGTTACCCGCGGCCGTGACCCGGTTTAACGGCACGCGCAACAGGCCGATGCGTTCCGCGCTGGCGCGGCTGATATAATTCCCAAATGCGCCGGCCAGGTGAAGTTGTTGGAGGTCTTCGAGCGACGCGCCCAGGCGGGCGGTGAGCATGCGCAAGCCGGCGGCAATGGCGCCCTTGGCCAGTTGCAGTTCGCGCACATCCGTTGCGGAGAGCAATATCGCCCCGGCCAGCGGTATTTCCTTCCGGTTGGCCATGCGCCCGCTCGAATGAATCCATGCCAGCTCCAGACCCGCCGCCACCGCGTCCACGAGTCCGCTGCCGCACAAGCCGCGCGGTTCGCCACCGCCGATCACCTGGCAGGTCAGGCCGTTGTCCCTGGCCTGCACCGCGCTGATGGCGCCGGTGGCGGCACGCATGCCCATCCAAATGCGCGCCCCTTCAAACGCCGGGCCGGCCGCCGTCGAGGTGCAAAGCATGCGTTCCCGATTGCCGACCACCACTTCGCCATTCGTGCCGAGGTCCATCAGCGCCATCAAGTCGCGGCTTTCGTGCAATCCGGTGGCCACGATGCCGGCGAGAATGTCCGAGCCCACGAAGCCACCGAGGCATGGGAGAAATTCGACAACCGCGTCGTCAGGGATTTCCCAGCCCAGATCACGCGGAGAAAACACAATCCTCACTGATTGCTTCGGCTCAAAGGGGTGCGCTGCCAGCGGAGCGACATCAACGCCGCAGAACAGATGATGCATCACGGTGTTGCCAACGATGACCACGCGCTTCATTTCTCTGTAGCCGCCGACGTGAGGAGGCGGATCGGAAACAATCTCACGGGAGTCCGCCTCCTCACGTCGGCGGCTACGGGATTTGGACGCACTCGCCTCCAAGAGTTGCACCACCATCTCTCCCAGTTGCTCGCGCACGAGGCGCTGCAATTCCGCCGGCCCCCCGTGCATGGCATGCTCCACCCGGCTCATGATGTCGCCGCCGTGGCGGGCTTGGGCATTGAGCGCGGTCCGCACCCCGAGCACATTGCCGGTTTGCAAGTCAAGAAGCTGGGCCGCAATCGTGGTGGTACCGAGGTCAATTGCCACCCCCAAACCTGCCCGCGGAGTGAAGGCAAACCTAGACTCGTCGCTCAACACGGACATTTCCCACTGCGCCAGTTCCAGTTCGAGCGCGCCGGTGAGGGAATGGCGGCACGCCAGGCGCCAGCCGGCCTCGAGTTCCGCCCGGGTGAGCAGACGATTCTCTTCCGGACTGATGGGCAAATAACCCCGCAGCACTTTCACGCGACAACCCTTGCAGCGTCCGCGTCCGCCACAGGGAAACTCCACGCCCTGCGCGAACAGGACATCTTGCAGGCGCGTGCCGGCGGAAACTTCCAAGCGCAGATCGGCGGGGGAAAGCCGGAGGTCGTACGTGTTCTGATTCATTCCGACCCTAAGCTCAAAGTTCAAGGTTCAAAGCTCAAGGCAAATCCCAGACTCCAAAGCCGCTAGGGTCATCGCGTGGCGATGCCCCTAGTGCGCCTGTGATGGCGTAGACACAGCGGGGTGAGAGTCCCCGTCAGGCGGAACGTTCGCCCGCCTGCAACCGAAGGCTACTGCGTCGTGGCAACACGGGGTGGGGAGCTGCCGGAGGTGAACAACCCGTCCGTAATAACGTGACATGCAAGCATGACACAACGTAAACCCGATTCGGCCATATCGACCGGCGAGCTCCCTAGGGGCGAGCGAAGCCCGAGTCATGACCCACGAAGGAAGTGCTCCTTGGACCTCCAGGAGGTCCGGTCTTATGACCCGCGTCCACGAGCAGATAGGAAGAGTGAACGAGCGCAAATGCCGTGGCTGGGACGGTGTGGTAGTTGGGGACAGAAGGGTTGGAAGTGTGGACGCAGTAAGCAGGGAGACCCATCGGGAGTAGAACGGTGTTCATGGCCGCAAGGTCCGAAGAGCCGCCCGACGGGAGTCAGAGCATCCGTAGTAGCAACGAAGCGGGGTAACGCCCGTGGAGCCAAGGGATGCAGGAAAGTGGAGGCGCAACATCCATGAAGAAAGACCAGACAACTGGACCGGCGATAGTGGCGGAGACAGCTTTGCCTCAACAAGCCGGAAAAGCCCAAGACCTATGGTGGTGGGTGCAACCTTCTGTATGGACTGAGCGCATGTTAACCAGGCTCGAAGAAAGCGAGCCAACAACTGTATGGTTCCGACTCTGGGACAAGGTCATTTCCCAACAAAATCTGCAAGCCGCCTTCTGGGCGGTTTGGCGGAATGACGGGGCGCCTGGAGTCGATGGTCAAACGGTGAAACAGTTCAGCGCGCAGGAAGAGGTCCAACTGGCCAAATTGCGTGAAGAACTGCGGAGCAAAAGCTACCGACGCCAACCGGCCCGACGGGTCTGGATACCGAAACCTGGAACGACCGAGAAGCGACCGCTAGGCATTCCGGCGGTACGCGACCGGACGATGGAAGCGGCACTCAAACACGTACTCGAACCGATATTCGAGCGTGACTTCGCCGCGCATAGCTACGGTTTTCGGCCCGGACGCGGATGCCGGGAAGCGGTGGAGCGAGTCGAAGAACTGCTTGGACGAGGACACACATGGTGTGTGGATCTGGATTTCAAGAGCTACTTCGACACCATTCCTCATGAGCGGCTTAAAGCACTGATTCAGCAACGGATCAAGGACGGCAGCGTTCTGGAGCTGTTGGGGCAGTGTCTGGAAGCCGGAGTGATGGAGGAACTGCGAGGCTGGCACCCGACCGAGAGGGGCAGCCCGCAAGGCTCCGTAATCAGCCCGCTGCTGGCAAACCTGTATCTCAATCCATTGGACCACGAAATGGTGCGAAACGGATGGGAAACAGTGCGCTATGCAGACGACCTAGTGGTCTTGTGCCGGACACAAGAAGAGGCCGAACAAGCGTTGACTTACTTGCGCCAATGGGCGGAAGCAGCCGCATTGATAGTGCATCCAACCAAAACGCGCGTCGTCAACGCCCAGAATGAAGGATTCGACTTCTTGGGCTGGCACTTTAACGGAGGCAGGAAATGGCCGCGCAAGAAAAGCCAGGATAAGCTGCGAGAGAAACTGCGCACGCTGACCAAACGCAATAACGGGCGGAGTTTGGGCGCAATCATCGCCACGGCAAACCCGATATTACGGGGCTGGCACGGCTATTTCGGCGACAGTCACTGGACCGGACTCAAGCGTCCGGATGGATGGCTGCGGCGTCGCCTACGCGCGATGCTGCGCAAGCGGCAAAAGCGTACAGGGCAGGGGCTGACCCTCGCCGATCACCTATTATGGCCGAACCGATGGTTTGCGGAACAAGGGCTGTTTAGTCTGCAACATGGCTCCTGTACCTATGGTTAATCTCGCAGAGAAACCATTGACTGGAGAGCCGGATGCGGGAGATCCGCCAGTCCGGTTCGGAGGGGGGGGTGGCGCGACCCGCCATCCCTACCCTATCCATCGTCCTCACGCTGGTTCGGCCGAAATAAGGCCATCGCCGTAACTGAGCGCCACCTTTTCGTGCGGCTTCAGCACCAGAAAATCCTTGTCGTTCCACTCGCCGTCCACGAGCCGCTGCAGCCAGGTGAGATCGCCCGGCAATCGCTCGAACGTCCAGCCCTGCTGCTGGGCGATTTCCGCGGCTTTGCGCTCGCGTTCGTCCGCCTTGGCCACCGGCGTCGCGATGAACGCGAGCCGTTTGTAGTGCTGGGTAAACTTGGCGTATTCCGCCATCAAGAATTGGGCGGACTCCTCGCCGTAGCGCGCAACGAGCTCTTCCTGGTTCAACGAAAGCCCCTCTCCAGCCGCCAGCGGGCGCAGCGTGCGGTCGGCGGGGAGATGTTCGATCCAGCCGCAACTCTGGAAATATGTGCCGGGCTGCTTTTCGAGTTCCGCGAGATAGCGTTGGCTGCTGCCGAGCAGAATCCCGAGGCAATCGTGGGCGCGCGGAATGACCACGGGCAGGCCGTGCGCTTTCAAACCCACCAGGCCGCGATTGCACAAGCCGTAGCCGAGCGCGACGGCGTCGTAATCCTCCTCCGGCACGGTGTTGATCTCCTCCTGCAACGCGGCGCGGAGCTGCGCGCCGGGCTGCTGGTGCAGCGCAATCTCGATGTAGTGGAGTTGCAACTCTGTTTTGGCGGTGCGCGCGAGGACTTCGAGTTCGCGCTCGAAGACGCGGCAGGCGACTAGCAGGAGACGCTGGCGGCTCATAAGTATCGGCTCGGTCGAACTTGGGTTAAGTGATTCAAAGTCAACTCGCGTATAAAGTCTTAACGCAATGTCGCGCTGGCGCAAAGAATTTCAACCACGGATCAAACTGATGGCTAGGGCGCAGGCAAAGGGTCCGCCACCGCTTTTGGACTGCGGCGGGAGGCGAAGCGCCCCGCCGCTTTCGATGCGGGATTGGTGACCAAGAACGGGTCGCCGCTGGCGCCCTGCGGCTTCAGAAGCTCAGCAGCAATTGCCAGATGTAAGTGTTGCCTAGCGCTTCTACATTTTCCCAGACCCGGCGCACCAAATCCTGGTCGCCCGTGATCGGCGGAAGCTCCTTGGCCTTTTCCTCCCACGGGCGACAAATGCCGGGTTTGATTCGGGGCGCGGCGCGGCCGGTAAGACCGGTGAGTCTGGAAACGTCCGCCCCGTGGCAGGGGCTCAGTTGCGAGAGATCGGCTGACGCCGGCTGTGAACCCGCCGAATAGACGCCGTACTCTCGCGTGAAATCCGTCAACGCGCGCAGGTTTTCGATGCTCGTGTCGTCCTGCATGATCGCACTCGCATCCATGATATAGCCGCCGTCTTTGGCCACGCCGTCAATGACCTTCCGGCAGTGCGCGCGAACTTCATCAGGCTTGCCGTAGCTGAGCAGCACGTTCGGGATGCCGCCGCTAAGGGCGAATTTGTGATGCAGTTTCTGGTGCGCCAGAAAAATGTCGCCCTGGTCCACATGGAAAACGATGCTCCGCTCCGGCAGCGTGGCGAAGTCGTCGAGGTGATGATCCCACTTGCCCTCGGCGTAAAACAGCGTCTGGTTGCCGTGTTTCCAGAATTCTTCGATGCACGGCCGCAGCGTGGGCCAGTAATGCGATTGAAATTGTTTCGGGGTGATGAAGGGCACGCAGCCGCGGTGCATCCAAAAACCGATGGGCACTTGCTTCGCCGGGTCGGCGGTCGTCAGGCCCACATGAGTCAGATGCGGCATGAGCGCCTCGCAGGCTTTGAGCACCTTGTCCGGCTGGGTGGCCATGTCCATCGTGAGGCCAATGTAGCCGCGCAATTTGTCGCCGATGATGTCGAACGGCGCCTTGAAGATTCCCGCGATGGCGGAAACCGTTCCGCACTCGTTCTGCAACCGCTGGATTTGTGGACCGAACGCGGAGAAATAGACCATCATCGCCATCGAGCTTTTTACGAGCGCGAGATTGTTGCGGTACGTGGCCGGTTCGCCGATGCGGGCAACTTCCGTGGAAATGCGTGGCAGCCAGACATTGTAGAGAAAACCCGTCGGGTCATCAATCAACGCGTCATACTCATCCTCGCGCATGAACGCTTGATCCTCCGGCGGTTCGATGAAATTGAAGCCCGTCGTATGCGGGATGCCGATGCCGGGAATGCCGTAGTAACGCAACCCCGCCGCCTGCGCGAGGCCGGTCCAGACATAGACCATGTTGGGCACGATCGCGTCCCAGTCAAATTCGCGGGCGCACTTCACCGCCGCCTCAAACGCGAGGTTGTAATCGTGCGCCACCTGCTGGCACGTCATGCCGGCGTATTTCGCGGTGAACTCGGCAACGAACGGGCGAATGGGAATTTGGTCCGGCTGTTCGTTGCGCAGCGCCGTGAGGTAGCGTCGCAACCGTGCCTGATAAAGTTGGTCGGTGGTCATGCGGGGGTCCTCTTCGGCGGCAAACCGCACCGGTTAGCCCATGACCTGCTTTGCCAGCGCCACGGCGCCGGCCGCGCTTTCGCCATAGCCATCAGCGCCAATCTCGTCCGCATATCGCTGGGTGATTGGCGCGCCGCCGATGACCACCTTTACCTGATCGCGCACGCCCGCCTGCTTGAGCGCTTCGATGGTGGTTTTCATCGAAGGCATCGTCGTGGTGAGCAACGCGGACAACGCGACGATGTGGACGTGCTTTTCCTTGACCGCGGCGACGAACTGCTCGGGCGCGACATTGACGCCCAGATCAATCACCTCGTAGCCGCCACCTTCAAGCATGGCCGCCACCAGATTTTTGCCGATGTCGTGGAGATCACCCTTCACGGTGCCGACGGCCACCCGGCCGACCGGCTGCACGCCGCTGGCGGTGAGCAAAGGCCGGATGAGTTCAAGCGCGCCCTTCATGGCGCGGGCGGCGAGGAGTAATTCCGGCACGAAGTATTCGTTGCACTCGAAGCGCCGGCCCACCTCGCCCATGGCGGGCACCATGTAATCCTGGACAAGTTTGAGCGGCGCAACGCCGGCGGCGAGGGCCTGTTCGGTGAGGGCCTTGGCGGTTTTGGCGTCCCCGTTGAGGATCGCATCGTGGAGCGGTTGGAGGTCGAGCATGTTAGTTTTGTGTTTCGTTTGAAATATCGAGGTTCATCCTGAAACAAGCTAACCAGTCTTTGCGGAAAACCACGGTTTTTTTGCTCCTCCGGCTCACCGGGGGCGAACGGTTCCCGCCGCCGCATAGAAGGCATCCAGGCTCGCCAACGGCGCGGCGCACGGCACGTCGCAGCCAGATGATAACACGAAGTTGGGCCGCCCTTTGGTCGCGGCCAGCAGTGCGGCCACCCGGGCCATGATCTCGACGGGTTGCAGTTGGACGAAAACCCCGGTGGGGTCGAGATTCCCGCACAAAACAACATCCGCCGGCACCTGGTCGAGCGCGGCGGCGATATCCATCGGGGCCCCGAAATGAAACGTCTTCCAACCTGTCTCCAGCACCGCCGGCAAATGAAGGCGTTTGGCGGCGCAGTTGTGGAGCACGAGGGCAAAGCGATCATCGGCCAACGCACCCCCGATCTGTCGGATGTAGGCCGAGGACAGTGCCGCCATGGCCCGCGGCGACAGCAACCCAGCCGCCGGTTCCGCCATGATGATGCCGCTGGCGCCCGCCTGCTGGAACGCGCGGATGTAGCTGGTGAGGAAGCTGGCGGTTTTTTCCAGCAGGGTGTGCATCAGTTCCGGCGCGTTCACGGTCATTTCCATCGCCTCGCTGACGCCAACGAGCCGCGCGGCGAGCGAAAAGGGGCCAATGCAGCCGCCAAAAACGATTGGTTGATCAGGCAACTGCCGCAAGCGCCGCACCGTTTCGAGATAGATGGCGGTGCGTCCGTCGCCGGGCGCGGGCACGGGCAGATTTCGGGCTTGCTCCAAGGTGGTGACCAACCGGCCAATGACGGAAGGAACCTCGGTTTCCGAGAATTGCACCGTGCCGCCGAACGCCTCCGCTTCGGCACTTAGGTCCATTGCGGAAAGGACGAAGGGGGTGTGGTAGCGCTGGTGCAGCGCCGCCTGGGCGTCAAATTGTGCTTGCGCGTTGGTAACGACGTCCCGCACCGTCGCCCCAGTGAGCGCCAGGCCCGGATAAACGGCAATGGGCAACGCCACGGGGCGGGGTGAGGCGAGGACCACCGCGTTGAATCCATTGTTCACCCCCGGGATCGTAGCCGGGCCGGAATGGCAGTCTCCCCACTCCTTGCAGAAAACTGCCTGCCCTTTGACATCCTGGGTTTCGCCCTTGCTTGCGCATCCGCCGGCTTGATAAAATTCGCGACGGTCGCTCCGCCCCGCAGTCCGAGTGACCGGCTGGTAAAAGTGATTGGGAGCAGCGACGAGATTCATTCCGCCGCTGAACACCCCTCAACAACCCGACTCCGATTATGCAAACGCGACGTCAAATGCTCCGGCGCACTGCTCAAGCCGCCACGGCTTGGGTGGTCAGTCCACCTTTCGCTCAGTTGCTGGCGGCGCCGGCGAAGCGCAGCTTCAAGATCGGCGCCTGCGATTGGTCCCTTGGCAAGCTGGCCGATCCCGCGAGTTTTGCCGTCGCCCGGCAGATTGGACTTGATGGGGTGCAGGTCAGCCTGGGCTCGGCCGGGGATGACATGAAGCTGCGGCAGCCGGAGGTCCAGCAACAATTCCAAGCGGCGGCCAGGAAAGCCGGAGTCCAAATCGCCAGTCTCGCCATTGGGGAACTGAACAATGTGCCGTACAAGCGCGACCCGCGCACCGAAGCCTGGGTGAGTGGCGCGGTCCCGGCAATGCAGGCGCTCGGGGTGAACGTTGTTTTGCTCGCCTTTTTCGGCCAGGGCGATCTCGTTGGCGACCCGGCCGGAACGAAGGAAGTCATCCGGCGACTGAAGAAAGTCGCGCCCCAGGCCGAGCAGGCGAGGGTGGTTCTGGGCCTCGAATCATGGCTCAGCGCCGAAGACACGTTGCGCATCATGGACCAGGTCGGCTCGCCGGCGGTAAAGATGTACTACGATGTATGCAATTCAACCGATCGCGGTTACGACATCTGCAAGGAGATTCGGCAGCTCGGCAAGGAGCGCATCTGTGAGTTTCACATGAAGGAAAACGGCTGTCTGCTCGGTAACGGGCCGGTGAATTTTGAGAAAGTGCGCGACGCCATCAACGATATCGGCTACGCGGGTTGGATGCAGATCGAAGGTGCGGTGCCGCCGAACGCCGACCTCACGGTCAGCTACGCCGCCAACTTGAAGTTTCTGCGGGGCTTATTTCCCGCCTAAGCCCCGCCGCCTCGTTCCTCTGTTCCAGGAACCGCTCTGGCGGTGATGTGCGACCTTTTGTTGCCTATGCAACAAAGGGTCGTCGTGAGGGATGGGTGTTGCGCGACCACCGCCCGCGATTTTAGGTTTTGAGTCCGCGCAGGTCGGCTTCAAAGCGCTCCCCGTTCCGCAGCATTTCGTCCCAGGTGACCACCCGGTTTTGATACGCCGCCGTGCGGCCGAGAATGGTGGTCAGATTGCTGCGCACGCTCGGCGCCACGGTGGCATTTGCATAGTCGCGTTTGAGCACATTTTCGTGGAACGTGGCGATGTTGGCCTCCGCGCCGGTGGTGTAGAGATTGCCCGGCTCCGCCGCGTTGCTGTACTCCTTGCACTTGATCACTGACTTGCTGAAATAGTGCAAATCCGCCGTGCCCTTGGTGCCATACACCCGGCAAACGATGTCATCAAAGCCAAAACCGACCTGGACGGAGTTGAAGGTGGCCAGCACCTGGTTGGGAAAATCAAAGATGACCGAGAAATGATCCCAGCAATCCCCGACAAAATCCCGGGCCTTGCCGCCGGCCCCGTACGCCCGCACCGGCGCGGCATCGAGGAGCCCGCAAGCCATGTCCAGCGCGTGAATGTTCTGCTCGGTGATGACGTCCCCGGAGAGCACTCGATCGGTTGGCCACGCGCGCAACCGCAATTCCGCGTTCTGGGGGTCAGCGCGGCGCGCCTTGTCCCCCTCCGTGCCGACCGGGCCGGTCTGATAGGCCGCCTCCACCGAAACGATCTGGCCGAGTTCACCTTTGTGGATTTGCTGGACGGCGTCGTTAAAAATCGGAAGTGTGCGGGCTTGGAAATCCACGAGGAAGCAGAGTTGGCTCGCGGTGGCTTTCCGCCCGCTGGCTTCGATGCTGAGGCAGCCGGGCACGTCCACGGCCACCGGCTTGGCCAGGTACACATGTTTGCCGGCCGCCACGGCGGCGGCGGCCTGTTCCGGATGAAAGTAGGGGGGGCTCTCAATGACGACCGCATCCAGCTTCTGTTCCAGCAGGCGACGGTAACCGGAGAGCCCGGTGAAACGGCGTTGGGCCGGGACACCAAACTTCTCGCCCGCGGAATCCACCTTGTCCTGAAAATAATCGGCCACAGCGACGAAGTTGTAGCCGCCGTGCTTGCGGAAGAGTTCGGCGATCCACTGGCCGCGCCCACCACACCCAATCAGCCCGATGTTGATTTTCGGGCCGGCATCCGCGCCAAACAATTGGGGTGGCTGTACGATGGCCAGCGACACGGCCGACGCACTGGCCTGCGCCAAAAACCGTCGGCGTGTCAGCGGGGTGGAATCTTGGTTGGTGAGTTCGTTTTTCATAGTTTGGGTTTGGTCGGTTATTAGTTATCGTGTCGCTTCCATTCCGGGACTTGCGTTCCTCTGAGGTGGCCGAATGACCTTCGCCCTGGCGGCGACGCAAGGCCTGCGGCAACTTGGGCAGGATTAAAAACCCCTTTCCGGGTGTCAAGTTCCGCTCCATCGCCGTCAGCCAGATTTTCAACCCACGGGCCGAGGGGCAGGCCGAGCATGAATTCATTCCCGGTCTGGGCGATGGCGCGCGTCAAAGATTTTAAGCCAGCGGCCGTGCGACGGTTTGGTTGCGGAGATAATCCGCGAGCGTTTCCGGTCCCAAGACCCCGCCGCCGCACCCGCTCAGATTGCAGCCGCCGTACGGCAAGCCGTGCGTGAAGAGATTGTGGGCGTTGATCCAACCGTTGCCCGCCACGAGCTTTTCGGCCACCCGGTTAGCGCGGTCAAGATCGCGGCTCCAGACACTGTTGGCCAGACCGTAGGCGGACCGATTTACCAGTTCGACCGCCAGCGCCTCATCGTTGAAGGTCATCAGATAGGCCACCGGCCCAAAAATTTCTTCGCGGGCGCAGAGGTTCCCGGGGTCGCCGGTCAGTAGCGCTGGCTTGACGTAATAGCCGTGCTCGTAGCCTGGGACCGCCGCCGGGCCACCCGCCAGCAAAACCTTGGCCCCGGCTTGCACGCCTTTGTCCAGATAGCCTAGCACCCGCGCGCGCTGCTTCGCACTGACAACCGGACCGAGATTCGTCGCGGGATTGGCCCCGTAACCAATTTTCATCGCCCCGAGCGTGGCGGTGACCTTGTCCACAAATTCATCGCGAATATCCTCATGCACTAGCCAGCGCGTGGCCGTGCAGCAAACCTGTCCGGCATTGAGAGTCACAGCGGCCGCGAGCGCTTCGGCTACGACCGCCACGTCCACGTCTTGAAAAATGACCGCCGCGCCCTTGCCGCCCAGTTCCAATTTCACCGGTACGAGATTTCGGCCGCAGGCTTCCGCGATGAGGCGGCCAACCTCCGGCGACCCGGTGAAGGACATCCGTTTGAGACCCGGATGACGCGCCAGCGCCGCACCGGCGGTGTCGCCGAAACCGGTCACGACATTGACGACGCCCGGCGGTATGCCGGCTTCCTCCGCCAGCTTTGCGAAGTAGAGGGTGGAGAGGGGGGTGTCCTCGGCGGGTTTGATGACTACCGTGTTGCCGGCGGCCAGCGCGGGCGCGACGCCCCAGCCCACAAGCAGAAACGGAAAGTTCCAGGGAAAAATAAACCCACACACGCCGTAGGGAAGCCGTACTGTGCGCGCCTCAAAACCCGACAGGGCGATCGGTTCTCGGCGGCGTGTGTGGACGGCGAGGTCGGCGTAGTAGCGGAAGGTCTGCGCCGCGTGCGGCACGTCAAAGGCCGCGGCCTGGCCGCGCGGCTTGCCGACGTCCAGGGACTCGATTTCCGCGAGGATGGCTTGATGCCGGGTGATTAAATCCGCGAGCCGATGGAGAATCACCGCGCGATCGTTGGCCGGCAGGGTCGCCCAACCGCTTTTTTGGAACGCCACCTGGGCGGCGGCCACCGCCGCGTCCACGTCCGCAGCTTCCCCAGCCGCCACGCGGGCGAGCACGGCGCCGGTGCCGGGATCACGCGTCTCAAAGGCCGCCGCGGTGGCGGCCGCAGTCCAGCGTCCGCCGATGTACATGGGGAGGGGTTGATGGGAAAGGAATTTGGTCACTTCAGGATTCAGGTTTGGCATAGGTCAACTTGGGTTGGCGTTCCAGGCCCAAACCGGCAGGGGCGATTTACCACGGAATATGGTTTCCACCGACCAGCATGGCACTGAATGTTCAACATGTTGCGGGACGCCGCAACTTACTCAGGGAGGAGTGACGAAGCCAAATGAAATTGTGGCTGTCGGCCAGGGGTTTGATAGCTACCCTGGGGGGCTCATCCCTTGGTTGCTTTGAGATTGCGGATTACCTGGTCGCAATTGAGAACCTTCTCCGCCAGGTCGAGCGGCCGGTAATAATAATGATTGGTGGCCTCGTAGCCGATGGTGGAATCCTGCCGCGAGATTGCATAGAGCCGCTTGGCGAGTTCGATTTCAGCCCGGGCAATTTGCTCCATCCGGGCTCGAATGGCGGGCGCGTTCTCCAACTTGGCACGGAGCTGTTCCCGGAGCCGATAAAACTTAATTTGATTGGCCACGGATCGGAAGTGAATCCAGCAAGTCTCAGCGATGCCATAATCCTTCCGCGCTTGATGCTGCTGATGGGGCGGGACCCGGGCCAGAGCCGAACGAAAGTCTTCCAGGCCTGCTTCCCACATGCCGGCCATTTTTTCGAACTGGCTTTGCGCGACTTCCGGGGCGTAGGCGCCCACCCAGGCTTGGAGGTCGTCGTATGAAACAGAATCATCGCCGCGCGA
This sequence comes from Limisphaerales bacterium, assembly GCA_020848635.1. Lineage (GTDB taxonomy): Bacteria > Verrucomicrobiota > Verrucomicrobiia > Limisphaerales > JADLHS01 > JADLHS01. The sequence goes on along the minus strand of JADLHS010000049.1, from coordinate 15,402 downwards.
TAGCCGGTGGCCGTCAAGCGCAGGGGATTGGACGGGCCGTGCTGTGTGGGAATGCTATAACCCGCCACGACGCCATAGGGAAATTCCTTGAAGGCGCGACTGAAAGTTTCCCATGCCTGCAACACCGAAGATGCAGCCGCGGGCCCGTAGCTGCGAACGGCCACTTTCCGCAGGACGGCATCCTTGGATGGGTTCAGTGCGTAAAAGTATTCCTTCGCCACGTCCAGATTGGGCGATGGATAACCGCCCAAGGTCCACGAGAGCATAAGTCCCCCGACCGCCTCTTTGATGAGGTTTTCCATGTGTTCCTGGATCAAATGTGGCACCGGAATATACGGCACCGCCGAGTTTTCCCAGGTGTTGTTGAACTGCACTTTGGCCAGGGTGCCAATTCCGTTCCGCCGGGCCACGGCCCAATGATCCAAGGCATTTGCTCCCGGCCCCACCACGGAAATGGAGTATTCGGCAACTGACAGCGACACCCCACCCCGTTCGTATTGCTTGCCCCATTCGCTCACGCTCAGCAGTTGAACCCCTTTGGGCAGGTTGCTGATGGTCTTTTCCGGGTCAGCGCCCTTGGCCACCCAACCCCAACCCCAGTCCCAGGCCACGATTTCCGCCGCGGGATTGCTCGCGGAGATTCCGTCGCGATAGGTTCGGAGCAGTTCGGTGACAACCTGCCAGCCTTCCCGCTTGGAACAGTTCGGACAGAGTTCAGCCCGGCCATGGGCAAAGCAGTTGGTGAGGTTTTCCGACAGCGTAATCGTGAAGATGCCTCCCAAATCCGGCACCTGGCCGAAGACATGGGTCAGACTGTTGGCCAGCCATTGCCGCACTTTCGGCACGCTCGTGCATATGGCAAATTCCTGGGCCGTTTCCGCCGAAACCGCGTAGGGGGTTCCTCGCACTTCCGGGTGCTGATCAAAGACCCCCGGGGCATCGCCCGAGGTTCGTTTATGTATAGATAGATTTTCAGCCCATGCTTCCGGGCACGCTCCACAAAACGCCGGAGGTGGTTCAATCGGGTTTCCCAGCCCTGGCCAAATTCCGCAGCACAGCTTGAAGCCAGACGCCGCTCACGCCTTTTCGCCCAAGCTTCTCCAAGTATCCTTCCGGGAGGGGATCAGTTTCCTCGTCCATGAGCGCATCGCCGTAAAGTGCGAAGTAAGGATAGATGTAGCGCGGATTGAACTTCCGCGTAAACCGCCAATTTCCTGCCGGCAGAAACGGCCCCGCGCGTTCCGCCATTTGGTCCTGCAGGCGATAAATGGCCTGGCGCAAACCAGGAAGGTCCGTGGCCGTGATCCTCACGCTCCCAGGCGCGCTCCGAATTTCAAAACTTTCCGCGGTGTTGATGATTGAAGGGTCGAGCTGAAATCGCACCCGGGCTTGATTTGTTGCCGCAGCGGCTGTCACCAATTGGGTGGAGCATCCAAAGGCAAGCTTCAGATATTCTCGAAACTGCTCCACCATGGCGACTGAACCTTCCGGCGAACCTTGGGGCAGCACCAACGCCCAGTCCGACAGGTCATTTTCCTCGGGCCGGGCCTTGACTTGGGGATCCCGACAGGACACTGGTCGGAGGTCGCTCAGTTCCTGGACGAAATGAAACGGAGGCTCCCCTGGTTCGTTTAACGCCGCCCCGAACTGCTGCTGCAGCAGACGCTTGATTTCCGCGGCCCGCAGCTCCATTTCAGGCGTCGTCGGCTGATAGATCAGTTTGGCGCACCGAGGTTTGACGCCGAGGCCCAGCTTGCTCCAAAGGAAGTCATCTTCCTTCAGCGTATATTCATAATGCGCTCGGTCCCACCCGAGCAATTCGATGAGCTGCTCGTGTGGCAGCACATGCCAGTTCTGCCGAATGACCGTGATATAAATCCTCCGGAGCTGATCGCTCGTCAGCCGGACTTTCGGCGGCAAGCCCATGGAATTTCCGATTTGGAGCACCGTGGCTTCATTCGTCCGCAGCAATTTTTCCATCCGATCGGTGTTGGCCAGTTCCCAGTTGCGCCAGACAAATAAGTACAGCTGTCCTGGAAAATGCGGCTCGGGTACCGGCGCCCCTCCGTCTTTGAGATTTTGGTCTCGAACCGAAGTTTCCCAAGCCGGTAATCCGACCACCGCCGCCCCCATCGCCGCCCGAAACAGGAACTCCCGCCGACTTGGTTGAAAGTTGCTTTGCTGCGCGCCAACATGGTCAATCTTTGGTCTCAAAAGATAGCAGTTAAAAAATCACAGCAAACCGCCGGGCATTTCGACAAGCCGCCGCATAAACAAACTCTGCAAAGGACGATTGGTACTGCCAGCCGCCAACCGAAACCAGAAGTCAGAGTTTCATATCCTTCTTTCTGCGACAAACTTGCTCCCGTGGATGGACCGTGGTTTCCCGGGTGAATTATCTTGCATGGATTAGGCCGTCCCGTTTACTTGATTGGCAGGTTGCCTGTGACAGCTAACTTGATGACATTCTCACGCTTGTGTCCTTTACCGACATGACACTAGCCCCATTGGATTGGGCGGTCATCTTGGGTTGCGGAGTGGGGCGCATGGTTCCGTGCGGGGCGGCAGCCACCCTGCGACACGCGAACCAGGGACGTAATCGGACCATCAAGCCTGGCATGGTTTTGTCGGGTAAGGCACCGTCTCCCGGAGGCAATCCCAAGAACTTCCGTACCGACCGTATTTACATATGAATCCTCTGCTAGGCATTTTCTTCCATGCAATCGGCGGTTTCTCCTCCGCTAGCCTTTATGTTCCCAGCTATAAGGTGAAAGGCTGGGCTTGGGAGACCTTCTGGATCCTGCTGGGTTTGACCGCCTGGATCGTCATGCCGCAAGTTGGCTGCTGGCTTACCACGCCCGATCATTGGGCCATCCTGTCGGCGTGCCCGACCCGGACGCTTTTCTGGGTGTATTTCTTTGGCGTGTTGTGGGGTTTTGGCGGCTTTGCTTGTGGCTTGGGGCTTCGGTATCTTGGCATGTCGCTCGGGCAAACCCTGGAACTGGGCTTCTGCGCTGCCTTTGGGACGATCATCCCGCCGATCTTCGCGGGCACAGCGCGGACGCTCTTCACCACCACTTCCGGGCTTACGGTCCTGGTGGGAATTGGGGTTTGTCTGCTTGGAATTGCGGTGTGCGGTTACGCCGGATTGTTGAAGGAGTGGTCCTTGACCGACGAACAAAAGAAGCAGGGCGTATCGCAGAAGGAGTTCTCCTTTTGGAAAGGATTGGCGCTGGCCGTTATTGGCGGCGTGATGAGTTCCTGCATGGCGTTTGCGTTTGACGCGGGCAAGCCGATCGCGGAGGCCGCTGTCGCGGCGGGGACGCAGGATGTTTTCAAGAACATGCCAGTGTTGGTGGTCGCTTTGGCGGGTGGCTTCACCACGAACATCGTGATCGTCCTGATTCTGCATACCCGGAACAAGTCGTTTCACGACTACGTCACTGGGCCGGGCAGTCGCTTGCTAAACAACTACTTCTTCTGCGGTCTGGCCGGCGTGCTTTGGTACGGCCAGTTTTTTTTCTATGGCATGGGTACGACCAAGATGGGCAAATACGACTTTGCCAGCTGGAGCCTGCACATGTCGTTCATCATCATCGGCAGTAATTTGTGGGGCATCGCTTTGAAGGAGTGGCGGCTGGTGCAGGGGTGCATTCGCGGCATTTTGTGGCTGGGGATCGCCATCCTGATTGGCTCAACGATTCTGATTGGCTGGGGCAACCATCTCGCCGGAAAGTGAAGCTTCGCAGCGAGCAACCGGTTGTGAAAACAAAGCCATGACACCCACAACGGCGCTTGAGATTGCCCAGGCTCTCGTGCGGATTCCGAGCGTGAATCCAAATTACGACACCGCGAGCCCGGGAGAGCAGGAGGTCGCCCGGTGGATTCAGGCCTGGGGACAAACGCACGGTTTTGAGACGAGCACCCAACCTGTGCTTGATGGCCGCGCCAACGTCATTCTGCGTTGTCGCAATGGCGCCGACCATCCGCACCTTCTGTTCAACGGCCACACCGACACCGTCGGCGTCACTGGAATGAACGTGCCGCCGTTCGGGGCCGAAGTCCGCGACGGAAGACTCTGGGGCCGGGGCTCGGCGGACATGAAAGGTCCGCTTGCTTGCATGCTGGCCGCCGCCCTCCAACTGCGTCTTCAACCCGAAGCTTGGAAAGGCACGCTTACGCTGGCGTGCGTTGTTGATGAGGAGTATCGCTTTCGTGGCACGCTCGCGCTGATGCAGCAACTCGACCCGCCTGACGGCGCGGTGGTTGGGGAGCCGACCTCGCTGCGCGTGGTGCGCGGCTGCAAAGGTTGCCTGCGGTTTGCAATTCATGCGCGCGGTCGGGCCGCGCACAGTGCCCATCCGGAACGCGGCCGCAACGCCATCGTGGCGATGGCCCGGGCAGTCCTGGAGCTGAACCAGTATTTCGCTGAGCGACTTTCGCGCATCCATCATCCTGCCTTTGGCTGCAGCACGGGTTCGATTGGTTTGATCGAAGGCGGATCGGGGGTCAACATTGTTCCGGAGCATTGCCGCATCCAGGTGGATATTCGGCTGCTCCCCAGCCAGGACGCCAACGCAACGTATCAGGAAATCCAAACCACGCTGCGCAGTCGGTTGGCGAGCATCCCTGACATTGAATGGGGCTTCGATCCGCCAAGCGTGATTGATGCGGGCTACGAAATTGGCGCGGAGAGTGATTTGGTTCGGCGTGCGTGCGACGTGGCTGCGACGGGCGCAGCCGAAGTGGCATTCTACTCGTGCGACGCGAGCAAGATTGCTGCGAAATCCGTCCCGTGCATCATCCTCGGGCCGGGGGATATTGCCGTCGCACATACGGCGAATGAATCCATCGCTATCGCCGAACTCGAAGCGGGTACGGAGGTTTACTTGCGACTCGCCTGCCGGCTGATGCCGCCGGCCGACCCGTCCGCCAATGTTCTAAAATGAAAGAGCCAATCAAGATTGCAGTCATGGGTGTTGGGGCGTTCGGCGCATTACACGCCAGAACCCTGCGGGCGCTGCCCGAAGCCCTTTTGGTGGCGCTCGGAAACCGTACGCGTTCGAAGGCGGAGGTGCTGGCGCGCGAACTCGCTGTGCCTCATGTCTTCGGTTCGGTCGAGGAATTGATCGAGCAAAAGGTCGCCGACGCGCTGGTGATCGCAACGAACACCGAAACCCACGTGCCCTATGCGAAAGCCGCCCTAGCCGCAGGAATGCATGTGCTCATCGAGAAACCCGTCGGCACGGACCTGGCCGACGTGGAAAGCTTGGAAGCCGTCTGCCGCAACCACAAGCGGGTCGCAATGGCGGGCCATGTTTGCGTGTTTCATTCGTTGGTGGTGCCGCTGGTCGAACGCGTGCGGCAGGAAGGGTTTCGCTCGGTGCATTTTGTTCGCCATCGTCCGGCCAGACTGGCTTGCCTTTTTCCGGAAGAGCACCCCGTCACCCTCACGATGGTCCACGATCTTTACGTGGCGGCGCAGATGGCGGGCGGGGACGAGCCGGTAAGTTTCGATGCGCTGGACGCGCTTAATTCTGAAGGCAAAGCGGACCATGCCTGGGCCACGCTGCGCTGGAACGATGGCCGCGTGGCCACGTTTCACTCGCACTGGATTCTGCCGGACGGCGCCCCCGCCGATGGGTTTGACTGGCTGGAAGTGTTTGCGCCGTCGTATCACACCCGGGTGGCGACCAATCCGCAAAACTGGACCTGGACCACCGACAAAGTTAAATGGCCGGTCGAGCTTGAAATATCCATGATCCACGGGCGTCCAACTGGAATGCTGGCCGAAGAATTACGTTCCTTTCTGGCCGCGTGCCACGGCGCGCCGGTGCCAGCGGGCTGCCGGATGCCGGACGCCGTGCAGGTCCAACGTTGGATGGAACAACTCCTGGAATCCGCGCAGTCGAAACGCACCACGCATTCGAAGTGACGCGGTGGAACGGAACCGTAAATTGATTTGAAGATATGTTGACCGAAAAAACTCGCCGGCGGGATTTCCCCAGGCTGGCTAGGATGACGTACCTGAACACGGCGGCGGAGTCCATTCCACCGGTTTGCGTGGGTGCAGCGTTGCAGGAGTATTTCCGGGATAAACTCCGCGGCATGAAGGGCCGCGACGGACATTACGCACGGATGGAGGAATGCCGCGAAATCGCCGCGCGCATGATCTGCCGTCAGCCCGAGGAAGTGTCATTCTGCTCGTGCAGCGCGGAAGCCTACAACTTGCTGGCCACGGCGCTGGATCTGAAGCCGCGCGACGAGGTCGTGATCAATGATCTTGATTTTCCCTCCGGGGCGACTCCGTGGCTCACAGCGCGTTGCAAGGTTCGGGTCTGGAAAGCGCGCGACGGAGCGCTTGAAATTGCTGATTTGTTGCCGCTGCTGAACGAACGCACCCAGCTTGCGCAAACGTCGCTGGTCAGTTTCGTCAACGGTCATCGGCTCGACTGGGCGGCGTTTCGCAAGGCGGTCCGCGCCCGCGCGCCCCACGCGCTGATCTCGGTGGATGTCACCCAGGCCCTGGGCCGCGTGGTGCTGGATTGCACAGGCGCTGACTGTCTCATCTCCAGTACGCACAAGTGGGTGCTCGGCACGCATGGCGGTTGCATTGTTGGGATTCCCCGGCAACGGGCGAAACAACTCACGACCCGCGCCGGCGGCTGGTTTAATCTCGCAAACGCGTTTGATGCGGATCGTTTTCAACGGGCCACCCACAAAACCGGGGCGGCCAGCTTCGCCGCCGGCATGCCGAACTTCGCCGCGATCTATGCGCTGAATGCCGCGCTGCGCTACGTGGATTCGATCGGGGTTGAGAAGATCGCTCGCCACGCTGATCCGTTGGTGGAGCAGTTGCATCACGGCTTGGGCGAATTAGGGGTCACGCCGATGGCTCCATATCAACGCGGCGGCTCGGGAATTGTGGCGTTTGTCCACCCGGACAATGCCGCCGTCCACGCCGCGCTGGAGCGCGCCCGGATTCACGTCATGCACCACGCCGGCCGGTTGCGCATTTCGCTGCACGGCTACAATACGGCTTCGGACGTTGAGCGCTTGCTTAAGACGTTGCAGAAAATCCTCCACCCGCGATGAAACTCGCCGACGCGCACTTGCACTTGTTCCGTCCCGGATTCACCGACCGCTACGGTCCGGCTTGGGCGAGTCGGAGTGAGGTGGAACTCTACGAGGCACTCCGACAGGCGCACCGTATCGATCGCGGTTTAGTAGTCGGCTACGAAGGGCGGCCAAGGTTCCGTGGCAATAATCGCGACCTTGCAGCCTGGGCCAGGACCCATTCCTGGATTACGCCGCTGGCGTTTCTGCCCGTGACGACTCTGCCCACGGTCAAGCACTTCACGACCTTGTTCCGACAGGGTTTCGCTGGCATCGCGGTTTACGCCATGAATCCAAGTGAGGTTGACGGTTTGAACCGTTGGCCGACTTGCGCCAGCCAATGGTTGAATCAAAAGCGTTGGATCGTCAGCCTCAACACGCGACCTGAGGCCCTCCGCAACTTCAAGCCGTTCCTTGCGAAACTCGATCAGTGCCGGATTCTCATCAGTCATCTTGGATTGCCGGGGCGCTATGCGGTATCGCCTTCGCCGGGCGAAGCCAAGAGCGTCTTGCAGCCGCTCCGCTCCTTGGCTGAGTTACCCCAGGTGGGCGTAAAACTTTCGGGCCTGTACGCCATCAGCCAGCCGGCGCACGCCTATCCGCACCGCAGCGCGCATCCATTGCTGCAGCGACTCTACGAAGATTTTGGGCCGAGGCGTTTGTACTGGGGTTCGGACTTCAGTCCGGCGCTGGAGCACATCTCCTTTCCGCAGACGATCGCCGCGCTGCTGGAACTCAACTGGTCCACGACCGACTTGCGGCACATCATGCACGACAACTTGACCCGCGTGATGCGCCGCGTTCGCCGGAGCTAGCAATCCACCCGACAAAAACTGAACAAAATCCCTACACTCGAAAATCTATGAGCGCCGAAAAACGTCTGACTGAACTCAAACTGGAACTTCCCACCGCCCCCAAACCGGTCGCCGTTTATCGGACGGTGGTCGTTGCGGGCAACGTGGCATACGTGTCCGGCCACGGCCCGCTGAAAGCCGATGGAACAATGATTGCCGGTCGCGTGGGTGCCGACCTTGATCTGGCTGCCGGCAAGGCCGCCGCCCGCCAGACCGGGTTGGCGATTCTGGCGTCACTCCGTGCGCACCTGGGCAGTCTTGATCGCGTCAAACGCCTGGTGAAATTGCTCGGCATGGTCAACGCGACGCCGGATTTTCGGGACCATCCCGCAGTCATCAACGGCTGCAGCGAATTATTTGCCGAGGTTTTTGGACCGGAGAACGGGATTGGAGCCCGCAGCGCCGTGGGGATGGGATCTCTCCCCGGCAACATCGCGGTGGAAATCGAGGCGATTTTTGAGCTTGAGTGAGGCAGTTGCCAGGCCCGAAACCCGTCCCGCGCGGGCTTCGGTGTTCCAATTGGTTCCGTTCCGGCTCAATAAGCTGGAGGTTAAACGCGTTCGAGGGGTCGCGCAGTCGGGCGACTACCCGCAACTGGTGTCGCTTTCAAATTAATGATTCCCTTGGTTTCGTGAACTCGCCAGTGCTTCAGCAAACGCTCGCAATGTTCCAGACATTGTGATGCGGAAGGAAATCCCCGCTGGTCAATAGTCGCAGCCTCCTGATCGTAGCCGTGTGCGGTCGCGGATGGAGCTGTGTAACTTAAGCGGAGTCGGGATGCGCGCCAGGGAAAACAAATGGCTGACACGATCCAGTGAATTTTACCGGGACTTGATTGCCCGCGTTCCTGAATCACATCAGCCATCCGATTTATACGCCGGTTTCCAGAGCCGTCAACAGATGAAATGCAAATCCAGGCGGAACTTTTTGAGGGGGGCAAGCGGCATTGGTGCAGGATCGGACTAATGATCACTTGGCCACTCGCTAATCCGGCGTTCTGCGGCGCGGATCGCGATCAGTTACCGTCCCCGCTCGCCATCATCCTGACCTTGGTGGTCAAACAAATGTGGTGGTAGGCGGCCAAGTACGACAGGTCAGCTTCGTCCAGTCGGCTGAACCATTGCCAGCGCTCCCGGGGTTTCATCTGCCGGAGCATGAATAACGGACAGTCCCCCGGATTGTCCTCGCCAAAGGGACAGGCGGCGGCGAGGACCCGCAGTTGGTCCCGCAGCGCCGTGCTTCGCGCATGAGTTACCGTTTTCATGACTTTGCCACCGATTCCATTACACCAGTGCCACTGCCACCCGACGCCCGAAGATATGCGCCGGACGAGAGGGGATTGTCAACGCGAGGTTCCGCTTGACTCCAAAGGCACGACCCGTTAGCAACCCGGCAATGAGTGCCACCGCCGCGCAGCGGCCGGGGTTTGACCGGCTCACGTTTCAGTTGAGCGGCGGGTTCAATCTTGCGCGTCCGAATGCGGTCGAGGCCCGTCCCTCAGGGGCGATTCCTCCATTGTCAGTGAACTTTCGCCCGATCGCCCGCCAGCGCGTCGCAAATCTATCTGTCAAGACTACAGCCCGAACGTTCGCCCGATGCGCGCGGCGGCGCCAACAAGCCCTCATGCCAGCGCGGCAGGTGGCTGGCTGGCCGGCAAAAACTCCAGCAAAACATCCATATCCAACAAAGCTATGCAAACCATGAATTCCAATCCTTCAACTCTCCTCCACCGCCGCACGTTTCTTGCAACCACCGCCGCCGCGGGCGCCTTCACCCTGCTGCGGCCAACCATGGCCTTCGGCACCGAGGCCAACACCACCGTCGAACTTGGCCTGATCGGCTGCGGTGGCCGTGGTAAATGGATTGCCGACCTCTTTGCGCAATCCGGCAAATACAAATTCGTGGCCTGCGCCGATTACTTCCAGGACAAAGTGGATGCCGTGGGCGACCAGTTCAAAATCGAAAGGACGAGTCGCTTCACCGGTCTGTCAGGCTACAAGCGGCTGCTGGAATGCAAACTCGACGCGGTGGTGATTGAAACCCCGCCCTATTTTCATCCCGAGCAGGCGCAGGCGGCGGTCGCGGCCGGCAAACACGTGTTCCTCGCCAAACCCATTGCGGTGGATGTGCCCGGATGCATGACCATCGCCGAAACCGGTAAACTGGCCACCGAGAAGAAGCGGGTGTTCCGGGTGGATTTCCAAACCCGAGCGAACCCGCACTTCCGCGAGGCGGTCAAACTGGTCCACGACGGCGCCATCGGCAAGCTCGTCATGGTCGAGGCGTTTTATCCCTGGACCGGCGGGGGACGCGGCACCCCGCCCGCGACCCCCGAAGAACAATTGCGTCACTGGTATTATGTGCTGCCCATCTCCGGCGACTTCATTGTCGAGCAGAGCATCCATTCGCTCGATGTTGCGACCTGGGTGATTAACGCCGATCCCATCCGCGCCTGCGGCACGGGTGGTCGCACCGTACGCCCAAAGGGCAGCATCTGGGATCACTTCGCTGTGCATTATTGGTTCCCTGGCGACCTGGTCATGGCGTTCACATGCATTCAGAGCATTCCGTTTGTGAAGGACGAGATCCGCGTGCGGGCTTTTGGGGCGGACGGGATCTTTGACGCGGACTACTACACCGGTGTAACGATGCGGGGTAAGGAGGAAGGCGTACGCGCGAGTGTGGGCGATCTTTACAAGGACGGTGCCGTCATCAACATCAACGAATTTCACGAGGCCATTGTGAAGGGCGACTGTTCCAATTTGACGGTTGCCCCTTCCGTGCGTTCGAACCTGACCGCGATTCTTGGTCGCGAGGCGGGCTATAAGGGCGGGGAGATTACCTGGGACGCCCTGTTGAAACAGAACCAGAAGCTTCAGCCGGACCTGAAAGGCTTGAGAGCGTGACAATCCTCGGCGGGAGAAAACTTGCGTTGCTTTATGCGTGGCGATAAAGCCAGGATTATGGCAACTGAATTGTCTCCTCCCTGGCACGGTCAGCTTGGTCGCGCGCTGGTCATTATTGGGTTCTTTATTCTGTCGCTGCCAGCCAACGGTGCCGCTTTTGATGCCGCGCCATTTGGTCTGGCGCTACCCGGGGGCAAAGGCGTGCTGTGGGAGGACCCGCGCGAAATTCATCGCGTTGTCGTCCATTTCGCCAGCGCGCCGCCTCTGGACACGGTCCGCCTTGAATACTGGGGCAGCCGCTGGCCGGAACAACGATTGCCCAAGGACCGCGAGCCGGGCGGGGGCGACATCGGGTGGATGGAACTTGGCAATTGGTACCAATACGACTGGCGGATCGCAGACACCGGCGCTGTCGCGCACAGCAATGCCGTCGAATTCACGTTTCACCCGGTTAACGCCAAAGAATTCCCGAAGCTCAACGACTACCCGGCAGCGTTTCGTTACACGCTCAAATTGCGCGTGGCGTCGGATGGCGCGTTGCCTGCCATAGATCACATCGAAGCGTTCACGGACTCGGTGGTGGAACCGCGCGCGGTTCGCCTGGTGTGGAAGGAAACCCACGGCGCTGACACAGCAGAATTTGAAGCGTTTAATGGTCGGATTGAAGGCTTCGTCCGCTTATCCACGGAAAACGTTCGTGCGATTCTATCGGCCACGACCAACCCGGACCCGAACACCTTCGACCGCACCTTGGTCACCGTGCGCTTCGGCAAAGAGGTGTTCACGTTCAAAGTGGACGACCTCGCAACCGGGCCGTTGTTTCTGCCGCACCTCGGCGTGGCCGTGCTGTCGGACATTGACAACCGCGATTATCCCGCCGTCGCGGCTGAAGTGAAGGCGCGCGGGGCGAAGACGCTTTACGACCGCGTGGCGGAGCTGCCCGAGCAAACCTGGCATGCTGCATGGGAGGGTGTACCGCGAAAAAAGTCCGACATTTACTTTCCGCTCGGGCTTGAAGGGGGGCGGGAGCGGTTCCGGCTCGAACCCAGTGGCAGCACTTCGTTCCGCTACAATGAACTGTTTCTCAAGAATCGCCCCGGTCAGGACACTCCCCGCCTGGACCTGGAAAATCGCTGGGTCAGTTTCACGTTCGGGCTGCCCGCGAAGCCGGCGTTCCGCACGCTGGCGGAGGCGAGTCTGCCGGTGGTGCAGACCCGCTGGGAAGTGGACGGCGTGCGGGTGGAGCAAACCGCCTTTGCCTCGGCGCTGAACAGAGCACAAGCGGAAGGGCCGCTGCCGGCCGGCGACGCGTTCACCGTTTTTCTCGCGCGCTTCAGCTTCACCAACCCCACCGCCGAGCCAAGAACGGCAACGCTGCCGCTCAGCTACAAGACGGGGGATGAAATCATTCTGCTTCGCGCCGATGCCGAGGGCCGACTTTGGAATGGCGAAAAACTGCGCGGGCAGTATGTGGCGGACGCGACACCCGTTGCCGATCAGGATCAATTGAAATGGTCCTGGATCCTAGCCCCCGGTGAATCCCGCCAGGTCGTGTTGAAAATTCCCTACGTCATTCTGACTGAAACCGCGGAGCGGGCCGCGCTCGACAAGCTCGCCTTTGACCGGGAGCTTGCCGCCGTCAGCAGCTACTGGCGGCGACGCCTGGATCAAAGCGCCAAACTCATCACCCCGGAGCCGATGCTCAATGAGTTCTACCGTTCGCACGCAATGCATCTCCTGGTGAACTGCGAGCGCGAACCGGGCAGCGACCGTCGTTTCGCGCGGGTCGGCTCCTTCAGTTACGGCGCGTACGGAAATGAATCCTGCATGATGGTGGTGGACCTGGACCGCCGCGGTTACCATCAGGAGGCGCAGGATTGTCTTGATGCCTGGTTGCATTATCAAGGCACGGTAGCACTGCCGGGGTCGTTTGCGTCGAAGGCGGGTGTGCTCTACGGCGCGGGGGGTTATGAGTCCGGCGGCTACAACCAACACCACGGTTGGATTCTCTGGATGCTGGCGGAACACTACCGCTTTACGCGCGACCAAGCCTGGTTACGCCGCTCCGCGCCCGGCATCGTCCAGGGCTGCGATTGGATCATCCGCGAAACGGCGCGCACCAAAGACCGGCACGAACTGGAGCGGGGACTGCTCCCGGCCGGCAGCCTTGAAGATATCGGCGACTGGTGGACGTGGCTTTCGACGAGTTGTTACACCTGGCGCGGGCTGGATTCCGCGGCGTGGGCGTTGGAACAAATCCAACACCCCGAGGCCAAACGCATCCGAGCCGCCGCCGCGGCGTATCACACCGCCTTGCTGGCCAACTTCCGCAAAGCCAGCGAACGCTCGCCCGTGGTGCGCTTGCGCGATGGCACGGCAGTGCCGCACATCCCTTCGATGGTGCATCGGCGCGGGCGTTATTTCGGTTGGATTTGCGAAACCCTGGAAGGCTCACTGCATTTGCTCATCACCGGCGCGCTCCCGCCCCATTCGCCCGAGGCGGAGTGGATTCTCAAGGATTACGAGGACAACCGCTACCTCGCGAACCAATACGGCTACGTGCTGGACAACTTCGAACGGGACTGGTTCAGCCGTGGGGGCATGTCCATGCAGGCGTGTCTGTTGCTCGATGTGGAACCCTACCTTTACCGCGACGACGTGAAGCAGGCCCTGCGCGCGCTTTTCAACGGGCAGGCCGTGAGTTATTTCCCCGATGTGCGCATGAACACGGAGCACGCGCTGCCGGACATTGCCGATTGGCGGGGCGACCATTTCAAGAGCAGCGACGAAGCCAATACAGCCGGCTGGCTGCGGTATTTGTTTGTGCGCGAGGAGGGCGATACGCTGCTGCTCGGCCAGGCGGTGCCGCGCGAGTGGCTACGGGCCGGACAAAAGTGCGGCCTCGAACGCACGGTCACTTACTTCGGCAAAACCAGCGTGGCGTACTCCGGCGGGGAGAATGAAATCACGGCCGCGCTCGCCGGCCCCACGCGTAATCCACCCAAACAAATCCGCCTGCGGTTCCGAGAACCCAACGGTCGGCCCCTGCAATCCGTAATCGTAAATGGCAAGCCGTGGCCGAAGTTCAAGGGCGAATGGGTGGACTTGCCGGGAAACCTCGGGTCGGCAACTGTGGTGGCCAGGTTCCGTGGGCTTTGAATAAAACTATGAATGTGCGGCTCCGATTTATTTTTGTCCTGGGCATCCTCCCGCTGGTGCTGGCGTTCTCGCTGGCGGCGGGCGAAGCGATTCCGTCGGCGGCGCGGGGGTGGCTGACCGATACCACGCGCGAACTTCTCACCGGCTGCCGGGTGCGCGCGGACAATGGCACCTGGCTGTTCACCCCCGACGGCAAGGGCAATTATCGCGCGCTCTGGACGCGCGACTTTGCGTACATGGTTGAGAACGCGGGCGATCTGCTGCTGCCCGGGGAAGTCGGGGCCGGGCTGGCCTACCTTATCCAAGGTATCCGCGCGGACGGCGCGACCCCCGACCGGGTGCAACCCGATGGCGTGGCGGTTTATACGGGCGGAGCGGCGGACCATCCGCTCGGCGAGCCGAACCTTGATAACGCACCTTTCCTCGTCATTGCGGTGGACGAGCACTTGAAGCGATTGCCGAAAAAAACGGCGCATCAGCAATTCCGCGAATGGTCGGCCGCGCTCGATCGGGCGATGGACTGGGTGCCGCGCGGCGCCGCGGGCCTGGTTTGGAATAATCCGGCCAAGCCGCACTCGCCGTATGGGTTCACTGATACGGTGGGCAAGACGGGTGCATTGTTTTTTGAATCGTTGCTCTACTGGACAGCCAGCCGGCGCCTGGCGGAGTGGCACCAAAAAACCGGTGACCCCGAAGCGGCCCGGAAGTATCGGCAGCGCGCCGATTTGATTGAACGCCATATCGGAACGTTATGGGACGAAAAGGCGGGGGCGTTTCTCGCCGCCACGGAGGATTGCCGGCAACTCGACATCTGGGGCAACGCCTACGCCATCTGGCTCGACTTTCCGCTGGGCCAAAAGCGCAAGCGCGTCCTGCGCTTTCTGGCCACGAATTACGAGCACTGCGTCTGGCGCGGGCAGGTGCGCCATCTGCTCGCCGGCGAACACTGGCAGCGATTGCTCGCGCCGATCCCGCCGGAACGCTACCAGAATGGCGCCTACTGGGCGACGGCTTCGGGCTGGATGATGTTCGCGCTCTCGCGGACCGATTCGCGCGCCGCGCACCAACTGTGGACCGACTTGATCGCCGACTTCCAGGCGGGCGGCGTTTGCGAATGCGTGAACGAGGGCTACCGTCAATTGCCCAGTTACGTTGTCAGCGCCACCAACCCGCTGGCCGCGGCGCGGCGGCTCAAATACTGAGCCGCCCAGCCTCTCTCGCCGGCCCCAACCGCCCGCCTGGAGCGCTGCCAACCGGACACGGCGTTGCTCCCATGCCTTTCCCCCGGGGTGAAACAAACCCGTCGCGACCCTGGCGAGCTCTGGCACGGAATTACTCTCCCCAGTAATGCGACCGCGCGGGTTCAG
>JADLHS010000048.1 GCA_020848635.1 Limisphaerales bacterium | reverse complement strand
TTTGCATCCCCAGTTTGAATCATATTTCCAAGCAAAAGGGAACCTCAAAATCTACCCTCACAAGTCGGCACCACTCAATTACTTACACACCACTTTTCAAAAAACAACTTAGATGCGTCTGCCCTGGGTGGCGGGAAATGACCAAGTTGGCCCCGGTCAGCCGCCGATTTAGGCACCCCGGTGATTCAAAGCCAAAAACTCCAAGAACCACTTTTCCGGTTCACAGCGAAATTCCACGGGTGCCCCGCGCCAGTTGAAGCGCACGGCGCTGGCGTGCAATGCCTGATTTGCCAGGATCAATCGCGCTCGTTGTTCCTCCGTCAGTCGGTGTTCGACCAGCGCCAGATACAAATCCTCATCGCCGCCATAGATCTTGTCTCCAACAATGGGGTGGCCGAAGTGCGCGAGGTGGATGCGGATCTGGTGCTTGCGGCCCGTGTGCGGCCGAAGTCGGAGGAGGGAATACGGCGCTTCGAGCCGCCGTTCGACCTGGAACTCGGTTTGCGCCGGCGCCCCGTCCGCCCGGACGCAATCCTTGATGGCCACGCGGCTATGCTCATCCTTGCCGAGCGGCGCAGCGATCAGTCCGTGCTCGTTCCGGACGTGACCGTGGACGATGGCGAGATATTCCTTCTCGACCGCGCGCGCTTCCCAGAGCCGGCCCAATTCCCCCGCGACGGCCGCGCTCTTGGCGACGACCGTCACGCCGCTCGTTTCGCGATCCAGACGGTTGACCAGATGCGGCTGGGCTATCGAACCGAGATGCAGCCGCACCCGGCTGATGAGGCTCGAAAACTCGTCGCCCTTGGTTGGATGACAAACCAGGTCCGCCGGTTTGTTGACCACCAGTAACTCGTCGTCTTCGTGAATGATGTCGAACAGCTTGCTCATCAGGGCGCGGATGATTTAACGGGCTCCCGGGTGACTTGTCAGGCTTTTGCGACCCCGCAGCAGACTTGCTTCCGCGGTGCCGCCGTGAAAAGCTATGCGCTCGATTGGAAAACCTGTGAAACCGAACATGGCTCCGACCACACCGAAAAAATCCGCGCCGGTCGCGGATGCGTATCTGGAAAACTTCCGCCACTTTGAGCGGGAAGCCCCGCAGCCCGCCTGGATGCTCCCGCTCCGCCAGGGCGGGTTCGCCCGCTTCACCGAGCTCGGCTTCCCGACGTTGCAGCATGAGGATTGGCGGTTCACGAATGTCGCACCCATCGCGAAGCTGCCCTTCAAGCCCGCGTTGGCCGCGCCCGCGGACGGTCTGGCGGCGGAAGCGCTTAAGCACTTTCCTTTTGCCAGCCTGCCGGGCCCCCGGCTGGTGTTCGTGAATGGACATTACGCCGCGGCGCTTTCCAGAATCGGCCGGTTGCCCGCCGGCGTGAAGGTAGCCAACGTCGCCGCCGTCCTCGCGAGGGAGCCGGCGCTGCTGGAACCGCATCTTGTGCCGTCGTCGTCGGCCGGTGACAACGCTTTCACGGCGCTCAATCAGGCGTTCTTCCTCGACGGTGGCTTCATCCATCTGCCCGCCGGCACGGTCGTCCCGGAACCCGTGCAGCTCATTTACATCGCCACGGCAAATCAAAGTGGCGCGACAATGCAACCGCGCAACGTCATCGTCGCGGAGGCGAACAGCCAGTTGACCGTGATCGAAAGTTACGTGACGGCGGGCGGCGCGGGTTATTTCACCAACGCGGTCACCGAACTCGTCGTGGGCGACCACGCCCGGGTCGAGGTGTTGAAATTTCAGGACGAGGCGGCGGATGCGTTTCACATGGCGGCGATGCACGGGCGGTTCGGGCGGGCGAGCAACGTGAGCGTTCATTCGTTTGCGCTGGGGGCGAAAATATCGCGCAACAGCATCCGCACGAACCTCGCGGGCGAAGGGCTGGAATGTGTCCTCAACGGGCTTTACCTCACGCGGGGCGAGCAACTGGCCGATCACCACATGGTTGTCGAACACGCCCAGCCGCATTGCGCCAGTCACGAGTATTTCAACGGCATTCTGGACGACAAATCCCGGGGCGTCTTCCACGGTCGCATTCTTGTACAGCAGCTCGCCCAGAAGACGGATGCGAAACAGACCAACAAGAATCTTTTGCTCTCCGACGACGCCACCGCCAATACCAAGCCGCAATTGGAGATTTACGCGGACGACGTGAAGTGCACGCATGGCGCGACGATCGGCCAGTTGAACCCGGAGTCCATATTTTATCTGCGCTCGCGCGGCATCGGGCCGGACACCGCGCGGCGGATGCTGATTCACGCGTTTGCCGGCGAAATTATTGAGCGCATCCGGCACGAAGCCGCCCGCGAGGAACTAAACCAACTGGTGTGGGAGCGGCTCGAAGCCAATCCGCATCTGGCGGAGAAATAGATTCACGCATGAATGAACTCCAAAGAAAATGCGGAGGGGCTGATGGGTTGCGGGTCATGGAACCGCGCCTCGGCGTGCACCCTTGCCCGGCGGCGCCGCCGCCTCAAACGCTTCATTTGTGTTCATCCACGGTTGGATTGCTGCCATGTTTGACGACCTAAACGACCTTTATCAGCAGGTCATTCTGGACCACTGCAAGCAACCGCGGAATTTCCATGAAATGCCGCAGGCCACCTGCTCCGCGCAAGGCCACAATCCGCTCTGTGGCGACCAATTGAGACTGTTTCTCACCTTGGACGGGGATGTGATCAAGGACGCGAGCTTCGTTGGTTCGGGCTGCTGCATCTCCAAGGCTTCGGCGTCATTGCTCACGGAGTTTGCCAAGGGCAAAACCAAGGCCGACATGGAAAAAATGTTCACCCAAGTCCACGACATGGTGATGACCGGTAAGTTCGCCGGCGACGTCGGCAAACTGGCGGTGTTTGCGGGCGTCCACAAATATCCGGCCCGCGTCAAATGCGCCATCCTCGCCTGGCACGCCGTCATGGGCGCGCTCAAGGGCGACGCCAAACCGGTGACGACGGAGTCGGAAGAGATTTAATTCGCCGTGCGGTCGTCTTCTTCCCGACCGAATTCCGGGCAGCACGCTCCGCCGGCTGCATAGCAAGCGGGGCAGAGATTGCGTCCGTCGAAGGTCAACGCACCGAAGCGGCCGCAGTCATCGCCGGCTAGGGGTTCGTTCGGGAGGACTGAGTTCAAGGCGATCCCCCTTTGGTTCGGGCCAGTTGCCAAGCGATGTGCGCACCGTGGAGCAATCCGAGGCCAATCAGCCCCAGCCCGGAGAAATTTTCGATGCGCAGGAGGGTCTTTTCACTGAACTTGCCGTGCCCGAGCGACACCGCCCAGCTCAGGCCCAGAAACCACAGGCCCGTGCCCAACGCCACGCCGCCGATGCACGCCAGCTTGCTTTCCCAAGTGGGCGACACCCACTCGCGCGACATGAAGTTCACGGCCAGAAAAATCCAGAACAACAGCACGCCCGGGTTGCCCATTACGCGGACCAAGCCCGTGAAAAATGCCGAGTGAGGATGAAACTTTTCCTCGATGCGCCCTTCGAGCCGATCGGCCGCCCGGCTGATGTGCATCGGCGCGCTGACAGTTTTGGCCAGCAGAAACTTGATGCCGAGAAACAGCATGAACACGAAACTGAACACTTCCATCGCCGCCTTGATGTAGCGGTTGCCGAAGAACGACGAGAAGCCCGTGAACGCAATCGTGCAATAAATCACTTCCATCACCGAGGCCCCGAGGCCGATGAGCGCGGCCCACTTGAAGCCCCGCCGCGCGCCTTCGTTGATGATGGTGAGGTTGATGGGGCCGACGGGAATGGAAAGCAGCAGTCCGCTGATCAACCCGGTCAATCCCGCTATAATGATGGGCGGCAGCTCCGGCATGACGCCTTAGTCGGGTTTGGCGGCTTCCTCCTCCTCGTCCTCCTCCTCGTCCTCGATTTCGTGGCGGATGCGGCCGGAGATCCGCGGGCGCACAAAACCGTAAAAGAGATACGCCGTGAAGAAAAGCGGCAGGATGAAAATGAGGATTTTTCCCTTGGAAACCACAACGGTACCTAGCAACAAGATCGCGGCCAGCATTTTGGGAAAGGTCCGGGTGGCCCGCAGGTCCAGTGACTTGAAGCTCGGATATTTCACCTTGCTGACCATCATGGCCGAAAGAAACAGCAGCAGCACCGGCAGCAGATAACGCCATTTGCTGTGGTTGAAGCGCTCTTCCATCCAGCCGGCCTCGTTGAGCCAGATCATGAACATCGTCAGCGATGCCACGAGTGCGGCCGCCGACGGAATGGGAAATCCGAGAAACTCCTTGCCGCCGCCCGACCCCGGAACACTTGACATGACATTGTAGCGTGCGAGCCGGAAGGCGCCACACACCAGATAGATGGAAGCAATGAACCAACCGATCTCCGCGTATTGAACGAACACATCCTTGAGCACAATGCGGTGCACAAGAAACGCCGGGGCCGCGCCAAAGGAGATCAAGTCCGCGAGCGAATCGAATTCGCGCCCAAACGGACTCTCCGCGCCGCCCATGCGTGCCACGCGACCGTCGAACAAATCAAAAATGCACGCCGCCAGGATGAAATAGAGGGCGATCCAGATATCGATGTAGATGCCCGTGGAGATGTCCGCCTCCACAATCTTCGTCAAAGCCACGAAGCCGCAGAAGAGATTCCCCGCCGTCAGCAGGTTGGGCAGAAAATAGATTTTCAGCCGGGCATCATCACCATCGCGGTGGCCGGGCGGGGGACTGGGAGAAGTGGCCATCGGGTTGTTCAGTTGAAGGCAGCCTGCGTTAATTCGCCGACGCCCTGCTTGGGGTTGCGCGCGCGCGGAGGGGGAAGGCAGATTAGCTGTTTGCCGCGCCCCCAGACCCTGTCGACTTTGCCCGCATGTCTCATGGGGCCAAGGTAGGGACGGTCCGCGCGGGTTCAAAGCACAAAATCCACCCGCGCCGCCTGCGACGGTCGGTTTTGTTGCCCGGACAAAGATGCGCTTGCGCCCGCAGGCTTTTCCGATACCGTCGCCCGCCAACGCATGAACGCGCCTTCGCCTTTCTGGCAACTCCTCTTCGCCCCGGAAGCTACGCCCCACCTGCCAACGCAGGTCGCGATGATGCTATTGACGAAACGCGGCCAACCGTTATTGCTGCTTCCCCGCCCGCCGCATCTGGCCATCCATGGACTGGAGCTTTATCCGGCGCAAACGGCGCGCGGTCGGTTCCTGCGGTCTTTGGCCGGATGGATTCTGCGTGCACGGTTGCCGGTCGGGGTTGAATCCACGTTGGTGGACGTGCTGCCCGGGGATCCATTTGTCCGCTGGCTGGCCAGCCGGGTGCAGGTGGCTCCGGGTGGCATTCCGCAATTTGCTGTCCTGGCCGGCAATTCGAACAGCCCGGGGCAGCGCTTCATCCTCATGCTTTTCGATCCGACTGGCCGCCCGGTCGCGATCGTGAAGGCAGGGGGGAGCTCCGCCGCGCGGAAGTTGATCGCACAGGAACAGTGGTTTCTGGAAAGTGCGCCAACGGACGTCGCCGGGATTCCAGCGCTACGGGGCACATTTGACAGTGCGAGATTGCGGGCGATTGCGCTCGATTTCCTCCCCGGCCGGTCACCGCGCGAAGCGGATGAGTCGCAACTACCGCGGTTTTTGGGAAACTGGCTGCGGCCGCAGCACCCGGTCGTTTTTACCGACACGCGCGGCTGGCGGGAATTGGCCGCCGGCAGTGCCGACCATCCGATCTTCAAGTCGCTGGCCATTGCATTGCGCGACCACTCCAGCTCGGGCGCGATTGTCCATGGAGATTTCGCACCGTGGAATGTCCGTGTGTCGCCGGCGGGCGAATGGATGGCGCTGGATTGGGAACGCGGTGATCTCAACGGTCTGCCCGCGTGGGACTGGTTTCACTACACGATCCAAAAGAACCTGCTGGTGGACCATCAATCGGCGGCGTCGCTCGCCACGTCGCTCGCGGCATTGCTCGACAGCCACGAATTCAAAACCTACGCCCATGGTGCCGGGATCCTCGGCCACGAGCGTTCACTGGCGCTGTTCTATTTGCTGCACCAGGCGGAAATTATCCGCCCCGCAGAGGGTCTGGCCGCGATGCGCGAGTTGCTAACCGAGTTGGTCGCGCGCTGGCGTCGGACGAGCGGGCGGGTTTGATTTTCTCCCTGGACCGCAACTCAAAACCCCTGCCGTTGCTTTTCCCGCTCCGCCAGGAACACGATCATCTGCCGCTGGACCGTCCGCGCGACTTGCGCCGGCGTTTCAGCGGCGGAAATGATCACGCACCGAGGGGTCCGGCTCGCCAACTGGCGCAAGAATTCGCGCTGCCGGCGCAATTCCGCGATGCCCAGTTCCGGCTTGCGCGCATGAACCAATTCAGGTTCTGCATCCAGCACAAACGTCAAATCGGGCGGCGGCAATAGTCGCTTCAAAAAACGCGCGAACCCGCTTCCCGCGGACAGACGATACCGGCGTGGATCCACTAACACGTCCTCAAACGAGCGATCGAACACGACCAGTTCCCGCCGCACTTTGGCGGGGAAAATTTTTCCAAGGTAGCCCAACCAGTGGTCGGCAAAATAGTAGAGTGTTTTTGCGAGGCTGGACAAACGGGAACGTGGCGGTTGGGCATGGGGTTGCGTGATGACGCCGGCTGGTTTCTTGCCCAGCAGGCCCGGACGGAAATGGAACTGCGTCATCCGCTGGAAACAGGGAAGTCGCAACTGGGCGATGAGGGTGGACTTTCCTACTCCATCCGGCCCCAGAATCACGATGTGCAATCCGACCGGCTGCAAAACCCGTCGGCAGGCGCGGGCACACTCCCGCGCCAAGTTCACCGGACCGAAACGGGTCCGAGCGCGAATGCGCGGACGCAATGCCTGCTCCCACTCCGTCGCTGGTCGGGCAAACCACTCCCGCAATGGACCGTCGGAATCGCCAACCAGTTGCCTGAACCGGTCGTCCGCGCCTGCCGGATCGGTTGCCCAGAGTTTCCGCAGGCGGGGCAGGCAAGGTGCCAGTGGTTTGTTTTTTATCAGGGTCTTGGCGAGCAGATATGCAAATTCGGTGGCGGGCGGCGGGATGTGAAAAAAACGGTACGTTCGGCAGTCATGGAGCAATTGCGTGTCGCGCAGCACCAGGCAGCCGCGTTCGACATAATGACCACATGCGTCCAGTTGAATAAAGCGGGACGCATCCATCGGGTCAAAGAACACGGCGTATTGCGCGGATAACTTGGCGTGGACGACGCTGGCTAGCACCCATCCCTGGTGCCGGGCAATTGCTCGCTGCAGGGGTAGCAGTTTGGGTAGGTCTTCGCGGCGGACCGCGAAATCAATGTCCGAAGGCATCTGGTCCGGCAGCCGCTCGTAATCGTGGAGTATCGCGAACGGGATGCCGCGCTTTCCAAGTTCGCGAAAGAAAGATTCAAAGAAGCTGGCGGCGTCAGAAGCCATGGTGGATTTGAGTTGTCGTTAAATCGAGTGCATCTGGTAAGCCAGAATAGCAGTCACCTCAAGATCGAAGTGCCGGCCTGTTGCGCAACTCGCAGTGAACCATTCTATCATTCTACGACTTGAAACGCCGCTCTTTTTCCCGCAGTATGCGCGGCCCGTGCCGCGCCGACTCAAAATTCTCATGTCCGCCTATGCCTGTGAGCCGAACAAAGGCTCGGAGCCCGGGGTGGGCTGGCACTGGGCCCTGCAAATGTCACGTTTCCACAATGTTTGGGTTCTGACGCGGGCGAACAACCGCTCCACGATCGAGGAGTTTCGCCTGACACCGGAACAGCAGAACCACATCCACTGGGTTTACTTTGATCTGCCGCCCTGGGCCATGACTTGGAAGAAGGGCTCCCGTGGGGTCCAGGTGTATTATTACCTCTGGCAACTGGCCGTGTGGCGACGCGGCCTTCGGCTTCATCGTGAGATCGGTTTTGATCTGCTGCATCACGTCACATTTGGAAAGTATTGGGTACCATGCTACCTAGCTTTCCTGCCCATCAAGACCATTCTCGGTCCGTTGGGCGGGGGCGAGTCAACCCCGCCCGCGCTGACAGGTGCAATCCGCTGGCCGGGCCGAATATTTGAATTCGCCCGCAATCTGGCGCGTGGACTGGCCGACTTGGATCTTCCGGCCCGTGCCATCATGCGGCGAGCCAGCGTCGTGTTCGCCACCACGGAGGAAACCAAAAAGCGAGTGGAGCGGATGGGGGCGGCCCGCGCCACGGTCGAAGCGCAAGTGGGGATGGATGATGAACAGATTGAGTACTTTGGCCGCTTTCCGGTGCGAACTGAGACGCCGTTTCGTTTGATCAGCATTGGCCGGCTCTTACATTGGAAGGGTTTTCATTTGGGGCTGCAAGCCTTCGCGCGATTTCAGCAGCTTTGCCCGGATAGTGAATACTGGATCGTCAGCGACGGTCCGGAAGCCAGGGCGTGGCAGCAACTTGCCCAACGGCTCGGAATTGCCAGCCGGGTGACCTTTTGGGGGCGGTTGCCACAAATCGCCGACGTTTACGAAAAATTGGCGCAATCGGATGTGCTCGTCCATCCGGCGCTCCATGAAGCCTTTGGTAATGTTTGCCTCGAAGCGCTCGCTGCCGGTCGGCCGGTGATCTGTCTCGACACCGGCGGGCCGGGCCTGCAAGTGACTCCGGCCTGCGGTTTCAAAGCGCCCGTCACTTCCCTTGAGGCCGCAGTGCAATCCATGGCCGACGCGATGACCCAGTTGCATCGCAGTCCCGAATTACGATTGCGCATGGCCGCCGCAGCGCGGCAGCGGGTGCGTTCCCATTTCCACTGGGAACGAAAGGCCGAACACATGAACGCCATGTATCAGGAGATCTGCCAAGCCGGGGCCGGAAGCAAACTTCGGTCATAAGGCCTGCACGACTGGTTTGGTTCCGCGAGTAAATACCCGGGCGGACGATTGTAACCATTGGCGCTCGCAGAACCTCGCTTAACTGTCGGCTCTATCGAGCCGCTCATGGATTACGTCGGGAGTGACCGTGGATCAATTTCCATAATCAAAATATTCATGAATGACCAACCCAGTCCGTCAATTCGAGGCCGGTGTTTCCGTTCAGCCGTCGCCGTAGATTTTAGTTGGAGGCTGGATGTGCCGCCACTGATGGCTTGCGCGTAACGCCCATCATGAAACGAAGCTCCTTGTCAAAAGCAGTCCTGCCGCAGGCTTGGTCTTGTTGCTGATCGGGGCGCTTGGGTTTGTGAGTCTGACCTGGCTGCGCGATAACGCCCGACAAATCATAACGGCCACGCTGCCCGGGCTAACCTTGGCGGGGGCGGCGAACGCCGACCTCGGCCAAGCCTTCAACCGCACGCTGTTGCTGCTCCTGGCAAACGAACCGGAACGACGCGCCCAATTGACCCGGGAAATCCAGCAGTTTAGCAACCAGACCACCGAGTCTCTGGCCAAGTATGAGAAGCAAATCTATGAATCGGGAGACCGGAAGAATTTCGACCAGCTGATCGCGGTGTGCACGAATTACCTTACCATCCGCATCCGGATCATGGCGCTCGCGGATGCCGGCCGAAATGCCGAGGCCGTGACCGCGTGCCATGCGGAGTTGTTACCCGCTTACACCGCCTACAAAGAGGCGGGTGAGGTCCTGTTCCGTTTCAACAGTGCCCAAGGCGAGTTGCGCGGGCAGAACATCATGATGACCTGCGGCTATACCCGTCTGGCTGTTGCTTTGATATGTATTCTCGTTTTTGTGGGCGGCTTTATTTTTGGCCGTCGCCGACGCGCGTAGCGTGATCGCGTTGAAATTGAAGGGTGCGTTGCGAAACGTGCGCGATAATCGGAGGAGCTATGTTGAATCGATTATGTGGGGTATTGCCCTAACTTGAAGCCTGAAATGGGCGGCGCGTTGCGCCGCCGATCCGATCTCATGGGGCGAACTTGTTGAGGGCGCAACCGACTGTCGAGCATGGTTTTTCTGCGGTAAGTGGTCCCGGGTACGTCCGAGCAAAGGCGAAATCAGTGCGCCTGAATCCCCCTGGGCAAACGGCGGTCGGCGCGCAGTCGGTCCCTGGCTCGCAGGACTCACGCATGCCGGGAGACGTTCCGACTTTCCAACGCTTTCCGTGCTATCCGTCCGCTGCGACCCGAGACTGGTCGCGCTCCTCGGCGGAACTCCAAACTTGCAACCCGCAACCCGCACCGGAACAATCCCGCCGCATGAATCGTATCGTCCAGAAGTTCGTCGACTTGAAACAAGCGAAACAGAAAGGCCTCGTTGTTTATATCGGTGCGGGCGACCCAAATCTCGAAGCCACGCGGCAGTTGGCGCTGGCGTTCGATCAAGCGGGCGTGGCCATCCTGGAACTGGGCGTGCCCTTCAGCGACCCTTTGGCCGACGGATTGGTGAATCAACTCGCCGCGCAACGCGGCTTGGAGTCCGGCACGACGCCACCGAAATTGTTGGCGACCGTTGCGGCCGTTCGGCGCGAGTCGCAGATTCCCATCGTCCTTTACATCTACTTCAACCTGATCCATCGCGTCGGCTTGGAACGGTTCATCAAAGACGCCGCCCAGGCCGGCGTGGACGGGTTGTTGGTGCTCGATCTGCCACCGGAAGAAAGCGATAACTACGAAGCGCTCATGCGCAAAGCCGGTTTGTGTCACATCTATCTCGTCGCGCCGACGACCCCGGAGGACCGTATCGAACTGATCGTGAAGCGTGGCTCGGGTTTTATCTATTACGTCTCACGGATCGGGGTGACCGGGATGCAAACGAGCGTTTCCGACACACTTCCAGCCATGACCGCCAAACTCCGGGCGCACACGGATTTACCCATTGCCATCGGCTTCGGCATCTCGAATCCCGAACAGGCGCGACTCGTGGCCCAGCACGGCGAAGCCATCGTCGTTGGCAGCGCGGTGGTGAACCAGATTGCCCAATATGGTCAATCGCCGGAACTGGTCCGGAAGGTTGGCGAGTTTGTGCAATCCCTGACGCAAGCCCTGAAAGGTTAAGCCGCAAGCCGGAACGCTTGGGCCGTCGGGGTACTTACGGAGTGAACTTTGATGACGTCCGAATCCCGCCCAAGTTGCACAATTCGAGTGACAACTCCTACGCGGCTGGTCTATAAGTGTTCCACTAAATCAAACCGGAAAGCCACATTCTTATGAAAAGCACAATTTTCGCGACGGCCGGAGCCTTGTTGGTCGTCAGTACCAACGCCTATGCCGACTTCACTTTGACTTTTGACACCGGTCCGCTCTCCAGCGAATGGTCGGGGTCGGCCGCTTGGTCGGCTGGGCCAGCCGGATGGTCGGGAGCTCCTGGCTCCGTGCGGTCGGCCGTCACGGCAGGAGAATGGCAATGGGGACCGGTTATCAACTTCGATTGGGCTAGTGGCCACCAACCGGACATGCAGGCGATTGCGGCCACCGGGAACGGTCGGGTCAGTTTTGATTACCTTGTGGATGGGACGAGTTTTAATGGAAACGCGCAGTGGTATCAGTTTAACCTGGCCGGGAACAGCGACGGTCCAAAACCGGCCAATGGGTGGACCCAACTTGCGGGGCTCGTTGATGCCTGGCAGAACGCCGGTCAGAGCGATCTGCGAGTTCAGCATATTGATTTATCCTTTGCCCAGCTCGGGTGGACCACCACCGCCACATGGTTCCAGCTCAACTTTGGCGCCAATTCGGATGCGGGCAATCCAGTTCAGTACTCGATCGACAACCTGCGGGTTTCTACCGTTCCCGAGCCAACGGCGTTTGCCCTGGCTGGACTTGGAATTGCGGCAATGGCGCTCCTCCGCCGGCGTAAGTAAGCGGATTCAGCCTGCAATCAACCCCGCCTTCCCAGGGCGGGGTTTTTTGTTGAAAACTATCTTTTGTATTTCTCCCCGCGTCCGTGTTCAATCTTTCGCAATGAAAACGCCGGTAAACATCCAAGACCGTTTTATCATCATCATGGCCGGGGGACGCGGCGAGCGTTTCTGGCCGGTGAGCCGGGAGCGGACGCCGAAGCAACTCCTCAAGTTGCTCGGCGAACGCTCTTTCCTGCAAGCGACCGTGGATCGGGTGCTGCCGCTGGTGCCGCTGAAGAACATTTTCATCATCACCAACGAAGCGCAGGCGGCGGAAGTCCGGAAGCAATTGCCCAAGCTGCCCAAAGCCAATGTTGCGGCCGAACCGATAGGTCGCGATACCTGTGCGGCGGTCACGCTGGGGGCGGCGCTCGTCGGTGCGCGTTCCACGACCGGTGTCATGGCAGTGCTGCCCGCCGACCACGTCATTCCCGAACCGAAGAAATTCCAGCAAGTCCTGGCCGATGCCTTTGATCTGGCGGGGCGGGGGCAGGCAATCGTGACCATTGGCATTCAGCCCACCGAGCCGAACACGGGTTATGGCTATATCCGCGTTGGATCGCCGTTGCCACCACCCACCGGCGGCAAGGCTTACAAGACCGTCTTTCATCGCGCCGAGCAGTTTGTCGAAAAACCGAACCATGATACCGCGCTGGGGTACCTCCAAAGCGGCCGGTATCGTTGGAACGCAGGCATGTTTGTTTGGTCCTTCGTGACTGTGACCGAGGGTTTGCAGCATCATCACCCAGAAATGTATGAAGCCTGCCAGCGCTGGTTCAAAGTGGCGGCTAACCCGGCCAAGCTGGCGAAAGTGCTCGCCAAAGAGTATCCCGCGATCAAGAAAGTCTCGATTGACTACGCCTTGATGGAGAAGGCGCACAATGTCGTCTGTGCCGACGGCGCGTTCGCGTGGGACGATCTCGGGTCCTGGACGGCGCTCGGCCGCCACATCAAAGCGGACTCTGAAGGCAACTGCGCCGTGGGGGATTTTATCCATGTGGACGCGGCGCGCAACATCATCTTCGATGCGCGCAGCAAAGACCGGCGGACGCCCATCGCCGTCGTGGGTTTGCGCGATTCGATCCTGGTGCAAACGGACGATGCCGTATTGCTCGCCCACAAGAGCCAGGCGCAGAAGGTGAAGGAATTGGTGAAAAAAATCGCGGAGCATGCGCAGTGGAAGAAATTGGTGTGAAGTTCCGCCGGCGCTTCCGTCAATGAAACTCGTTACGATTCACACCGACGGCGGCTGCGAACCCAACCCTGGTCCCGGCGGGTGGGCGGCGGTGATCGAGACGGGCGGGCACCTCCGCGAGTTGAGCGGCGGTTCGCCGGCCACCACGAACAACCGCATGGAGATGCAAGCCGCGATCGAAGCGTTACGGGTTTTGCCCGAGCCGTGCCGGGTTGAACTTTTTACCGATTCGCAATACCTCCGCCAAGGTGTCTGTGAATGGCTCCGAGGTTGGAAAGCGCGCGGATGGCAGACGGTGGAGAAGCAGCCGGTGAAGAATCAAGATTTGTGGCAGCAACTGGACGCCTTGGTTGCGGGCCACACCATCCATTGGCGCTGGCTCAAGGGCCACGCTGGGCACAGGCTCAACGAGCGATGCGACGAGTTGGCCGGGGCGGAAATCGCCAAGGTGCGCCTGCAGTCCCAGCCTGCACAACCCATCGTCGTCCGGCCGTCGCAGGTCACGGACAGACAACCCGTTTTGAAGCAGGCTGCGCTGTTCTAGAGCAGAGGGTGCGGTAGTCTATTTCATTCACTCACCGGCTGTGCAGGAAAACCCGCTCAGAACCGTTTGGTCAGGTTCAGCACGACGGTCTGGCCTTGGGCGCGGTCTTTCGCCATGAACTCATAGAGGTAGCGCAAGGAGACAAAGAGCATTGGCTTTGGGAACGCCACGCTGATTTCCGGGCCGACTGCGGCCACACGGTCGTGACCCGACGAGCCATTGACGTTGCCGCCGGTTGTCTGCATTTGATAGTAGCCAACCGCGCCCAGGTCAATGGTCTTGGTCACGCTCTTCGCAATGCCCCATTCGAGCGTGTAGGCCTGGCCGGGAGTGATGTCCGTGTCGCGCTGCTCGGTGTTGAACTCGTAGCGGTTGAGCGCGGACACGCTCCAGGTTTTCTCCGAGTCAATATACCAAGTGACGCCCGCGGTAAGCATTGGCGTCCAGTAACCTCCCCCGGCATCCGTCGTGGGCGGAGCCGCGGAGTCGCCCGTCGGCGCCCACGTCCCGGCGCCGAATGAAAAATCAAAGTGTTGAATATGCCAGGACAACGTGCCCTCGAAAAAAACATCCCCGATGCCGAACGTGTCGCTGTCAAATCCGCCGGCCGTCACGTTTTGATAAACCAGGGGGAGCAAGGCATCCACCCCCAAGAAGCCCCCGAGCAATTTGGTGTCGGTGATCCAGATGGCGCGCGGAACGTTCGCATAGGTGAAGGCTTCAAAATTGTCCGGCCCGGCGCTGTGGCCCGCCGCATCATTCACTTGGGTGGCGTAATAGGCGTAATTGTAGTCCCGCACATAGAATCCCGGCGGTGGCAGCGAAGCGCCTTTGATGCCTTCCACGCCGGGTATATAATGCGCGGTGGGTTGCGCTTGGAGCAGCGCCGGTATGACCAGCAGGCTGGCCATAACCACATTGCGGGTTGAATGGATAATTTTTTTCATGATGCGGGGTTTTGGGGTATGCGGGTTAAACATCCTGAATCTTGCCGGACAGATAGCTTTCGTAGGAACTCAGGTCGAGGAGGCCGTGCCCGGAAAGGTTGAACAGCAACACCCGTTTCTTCCCGGCCTCGCGCGCCGCGATCGCCTCCTGAACCACCGCCGCGATGGCGTGGGCCGATTCCGGGGCGGGGATGATCCCTTCGCTGCGCGCAAACAGCGTCCCGGCCTCGAAGACTTTCGTCTGGTGAACGGCTTGGGCTTCGATGAGTCCGAGCTTGAGGGCGTGGCTGACCATCGGGGCCATGCCATGGTAACGCAGGCCGCCCGCGTGAATGGACGGCGGCATGAACTTGTGGCCCAGCGTGTACATCATCATCAGCGGGGTGGTTTCCGCTGTGTCGCCGAAATCGTAGCGCAATTCCCCTTCGGTGAGCGAAGGGCAGGCGGAGGGTTCGACCGCGACGATCCGGTAGTTCTTTCCCTCCTTGATTTTCTTCTGGATAAACGGAAAGGCGATGCCGGCAAAATTGCTGCCACCGCCCGCACAGCCAAAGACCACGTCCGGCTCCTCGCCCGCCATCTCCATTTGCTTGATAGATTCCTGACCGATGACGGTCTGGTGCAGGCAGACGTGGTTTAGCACGCTGCCAAGCGAATACTTGGTGTCGGGGTGCGTGGCGGTGTCTTCAATCGCTTCACTGATGGCGATGCCCAGACTACCCTGACAATCTGGATCTTCCGCCAGCAGTTTGCGGCCATAGTTCGTCTGGTCGCTGGGGCTAGGATGAACCGTGGCGCCCCATGTGTGCATCAGCATGCGCCGATACGGTTTTTGCTGATAGCTCACCTTGACCATGTACACGTTGCACTCCAGCCCGAACAATTTGCACGCCAGCGCCAGGGAAGCTCCCCACTGGCCCGCGCCGGTCTCAGTGGCCAGACGTTTGGTGCCGGCGACCTTGTTGAAATAGGCCTGCGGGATCGCGGTGTTGACCTTGTGGCTGCCGGCGGGACTGGCCCCTTCGTACTTGTAGTAAATGTGTGCTGGCGTTTGCAGCGCCTGCTCGAGGCGGACGGCGCGCAACAACGGCGTCGGGCGCCAGAGCGCGTAGATGTCCCGCACGGGCTCGGGAACTTCCACCCAACGATCCGGGCACATCTCCTGCATGACCAGATTTTCCGGAAAGATGGCCGTCATCAATTCTGGGGTCACCGGCTGCTTGGTGCCGGGGTGCAGCGGCATCGGCAGCGGCTCGGGGAAATCCGCGTTGAGATTGTACCATTGCCTGGGAATGTCCGCTTGGGACAGCGTAAAACGTGTTGTTTGGCTCATAACGTGATTGGTGTTTAACCACGCCATGATCCGCCTTTTTTTGGGAAATCCGCCAACCTTGTTCTGTCAAAAACTGCGCAGAACTTGCCCCGCCGGTCAACGAATCACCGCCGCCAGTTTCTGCCGGAATTGCTCCACCACCTTGTCATGCGCAGCATTGACTTCGGCGTCGGTCAACGTCTTGTC
>JADLHS010000047.1 GCA_020848635.1 Limisphaerales bacterium | reverse complement strand
CTCAATGTGCCAGAATTGCAGTCCGCCGTGACCGATGCGGAGGAAAAGATTCGCTCCATACTGGTGCAAAAACCTCCCCAAACCCAACCATGAAAACCAATCCGCCGCCCCTCAGCCGCGTCGCCTTCGCGAGGGGGCGATAGCAGGGTGGGGCTGCCCGCCCGCCATTTTTTGGCAGGGTTATTGCCCCGGCAATCGAGCATTGCTTGATCGCCGAGTTGGAAATTCCCCTCCTATTGCCGTCCGGCACGGCTGACCATGCTTCCTGGGGTGCAAAACTGGCTTCACGCACGGCTTGACCTTTGGCGGTGAATCTCCACTATGTTCGACCCGGCAGAACCCGTCGCAGTGTAAGTCGCTGGCTTTCGGCCAGTGTTTCCCGGTCGCATCCGTTGGTGCGGCTGATACTATTGCAGCGTGAGCGAACCGGTCATTTACGATATGCAGCACATCCGAAACATCGCGATCATCGCGCACGTTGATCATGGCAAGACCACGCTCGTGGACTGCCTCCTGAAACAATCCGGCACCTTCCGCGCCAACCAGCACGAATCCCAGGAAGTGCGGCTGATGGACTCGATGGACCTGGAGAAGGAGAAAGGCATCACGATTCGCGCCAAGAACGCCGCGTTCAAATACAAGAATTATCACATCAACATCGTGGACACGCCCGGCCATGCGGACTTTGGCGGCGAGGTGGAGCGCATCATGAACATGATTGATGGCGTGCTGCTGGTTGTGGATTCCGCCGAAGGCCCGCAGGCGCAAACGCGCTTTGTCTTGCGCAAGGCGCTTGAAGCCGGCGCCAAACCCATCGTTGTGATCAACAAGATTGACCGCGAGAATGCCAATCCGAAAAAGGTGCTCGACCAGGTTTTTGAATTGTTCATGTCGCTCAATGCAACCGATGAGCAACTGGACTTCCCGTTCATCTATTGCTCGGCGAAGGAAGGCTACGCCAAGGTCGAACTCGAACATGTGGCGGGCACCATGGAGCCGCTGTTCGACGCCATCGTGAAACACATCCCGCCGCCGCGCGCCCACGCCGGTGACGGTTTTCAGGTGCTCATTGCGAATCTCGATTACAGCGATTACCTCGGCCGGATCGCATTCGGGAAGATTTATGAGGGCAAGGTCAAGGTTGGCGATCCCGCCATTTGCCGGCACGGCAGCGGCGCAACGTCGCGGGGGAAAATCACGGCCATCTTCCACTTTGAAGGCATGAAGCGCATCGAAGTCCAGGAAGCGCACGCGGGCGACATTGTCGGCCTCACCGGTTTCGAGGATGTTTTCATCGGCGAAACCATTTGCGATTCCGAAGCCCGGGCCGCGTTGCCGTATATTCCGATTGATCCGCCGACGATTCAGATGGAATTCGCCGTGAATGACGGCCCGCTCGCGGGCACGGACGGCAAGCTCGTGACCGCCCGCCATATCTGGGATCGCCTGGTGAAGGAGATTCGGACGAATGTCGCCCTGCGCATCGCCCAGACGAGTGACCCGAAGATTTTTGCCGTCAGCGGTCGCGGCGAGATGCAGATTGCCATTCTCGTGGAGCAAATGCGCCGCGAAGGCCACGAAGTCCTGGTGTCCCGCCCGGAAGTGCTGTGGAAGAAGGACGCGGACGGCAACGCGCTGGAGCCCATTGAGAAGTTGTTTGTCGAAATTCCCAATGAGAATCTCGGCACGATCATGGAAAATCTCTCCAATCGCAAGGCGCAGATCACGAACATGAACCACGTTGCCAACATTGTCTCGGTCGAGGCACTGGTGCCGATGCGCGGTTTGATCGGCTTCGAAACGGATCTGGTCAATTCGACCAAGGGCATGGGCGTGATGAGCCATCTCTTCCACGAATACGGTACGGATCGCGGCGAGATCGCTGCCCGCAAGAACGGTTCGCTCGTGAGCATGGACACCGGTGAGGCGACTTCCTACGCCCTGAACATGGTGCAGGAGCGTGGTCGTTTGATGATTGAACCGGGGGATCAGGTTTACATCGGGATGATCGTGGGGGAGAACGCCCGCGAGAACGACATCCCGGTCAACCCGGTGAAGGAAAAGCGCCTCACGAATATGCGTTCGCAAGGCGACGGCAAGGGCATTCAGTTGAATTCCCCGCTCAAGCTCAGCCTCGAGCGTGCGCTGGAATACATTGACGTGGACGAATACGTGGAAGCGACGCCGAAGAATTTGCGGCTGCGGAAGAAGGTGCTCGACGAAAACGCCCGCAAACGCTCCGAGAAAAGCCGCTCGATCAAGTTCTTGGAAGCTTGAACGATTGAGCGTAATCAATTACCGCCGCCGAACCGGGTTTCTGGTTCGGCGGTTTGCTTTTGTCGATGTGGGCTGGGGGCGCATCCACGCGCAGAAATCGCCGACGTGCGGTCAGTCCTTCTTGTTCCGGCCCGCTGGCTTGCGAATGTCGTAACACCACAACTTAATGCCGTCCCGGATGTAGAGCCGGCCGTTGGCGACGACGGGATAGGCCCATGGCTTTTCCATGGCATTGGCGCGTTTCGGTTGTTCCGGCGGCGTAACCCGACCCTTTTCGCGATACCCCTCCGGCGTCGGTTCGACGAGCCCGACATCGCCGTTTTCGCCATGCAGGTAAAGCCGGCCATCCGCATAACACGATGCCGCCGGCGCGAGGGCACGATCCTCCCACTTTACGGTTCCGCTCGCGAAATCAACGCACAAGTAGGCCTGGCCGGTGGAGCCGTATAAATACTCCCCAACCTTCACCACGCCACCGACGCCGACGGGAAGCTTCGGTGAAAAATACAATTGTTCCGGCTGGACGGTGCCGTAATTCACACCGAGCTTCACCAAGCCGCCACCGGCACGATACGCCCCGCTGTAGATCAAATCCCGTTCCGCCAGGGGCGTGAGAATGACGGCTGGACTGCCGAGTGCCGTCTTTTCGTAACGCCAGAGGAATTTACCCGTTTTTGCGTCCACGCCGACCAGGCCTTTCGCGAGGAATTGCACGTACTGCCGAATGCCGCTTGCTTCAACAACGATGGCCGACGAATACGTCGCCGCGTCGCTGCCCGGTACGGCGCAACTCCAAATCACGGCACCCGTGTGCTTGTTCAACGCCACCAACGTTGCGTTCGTTCCGCCCGGCGTGCAGATCAGTTTGTCGCCGTCAATGAGCGGCGACTCGGCATAGGCCCACTCGCCGGGTTTGCCGCCGAAATCGGTGCGCAGACTCCTTCGCCAACGTGCTTTGCCCGTGGCGGTCGTCAGGCAGACCAGATCGCCGTCCGAGCCGAGGGCGTAGAGTTCCTTGCCCACAACCGTTGGCGTCGAGCGGGCGGCAGGATAATTGGGCTCTTGTCTGGGATTTCCCACTTTGCCGAGGCGGCTGGACCAGAGCCGCTGACCG
>JADLHS010000046.1 GCA_020848635.1 Limisphaerales bacterium | reverse complement strand
GGATTATTCTCCGGCATGAACCCGATGCGGCGGCGGACTTCGCGCGAGTCGTAAAACACATCCCGCCCCGCAATCCGGGCCGTGCCGGACGTAGCCGGCAGGAAACCGGAAAGGATCCGCATGGTTGTGCTCTTGCCCGCGCCGTTGTCGCCGAGCAAACCCACGATCTCGCCGCGCTCGACGGTGAACGAGATATCCGCCAGTGCCGTGTGACCGGCGTAGCGCTTGGTCAACTTGACCACTTCAATCATCGGATCGTGACTCATGCTCGAACTTGGGGAGCTTAGGCGAGAAGCCCGCACCGCAGCCAACAAAAAACTCCACGCCTCCCCGGGCCTGGGCCCCCAACCTCGAGATGACGATCGGAAACCGGGTTCGCCCCACCCCGCCCTCCCTCTTTCTGACGCTTCCAGATGGAGAGAATTCAGCTCCCCTCAGCCGCGAACCGGGTTTTGCCGGGGTCCGATCCGATGGCGGGGATTCAGCCGCTCCGGACAAACCGCGGTTTTCACTTTTGTAACCACGCCGTCGTTGGCACAGTGGCACGCGTGGGCATCACCCTTCAGCAGTTCCATCAGATGAGCGCGCGCGTCAGCGGGCGCAAGTCGCGCGCCGCTTCGGCGAGTATGCTGCTGCCGCCCACCCGCAATCCCAGCGTCCACACCATCATCCTGGGCGTGGACCCTTCGCTGCGCGGCACGGGCTACGGGGTGATTGAACTGGCCAAACCGCATCCGCGCACGCTGGTCCAGGGCACGATTTCCTGTCCCGCCGCGTGGCCGCACTCACGCTGTCTGGCCAACATTTCGCAAACCATCCGCGAGGTGCTGCGGAAATATGCGCCCACGGTCTGCGCCGTCGAAGGGCTTTTCTTCGCGCAAAATCTGCAAACCGCCATTCTCATGGGCGAAGCGCGCGGCGCGGCGCTCGCAGCGATTGCCGAGGCGGGCCTGGAGATTTACGAAATCGCCCCACGCAAAGTGAAGCAAGCCATCGTTGGCTACGGCGCGGCCCAAAAGCACGCCGTGGCTAAAATGGTCCAGCGCCTGTTGCAGTTGGCCGAACCGCCCCCGGCTGACGCGGCCGATGCGCTGGCCCTTGCGCTGGCCCACGCCCAAAGCCAGGGCCGCTACTCTCTAACCGCTGCGAAGCGAATATGAATTCGTCCCACGTCATTTTGCCTACCGTATTCGCATGATCACCTTTCTCCACGGTAAACTCGTCGAAGCCCTGCCCACGCAAGTCGTGGTGGATGTGAATGGCGTCGGCTACGAGGCCCTCATCCCACTCTCGTCGTTCGACAAACTCCCGCAACCCGGCGGCGAAGTGAAGTTACTGACCCAGTTGGTCATTCGCGAAGACGCCCATGTGCTCTACGGTTTCGCCAGCGCGGCGGAACGGGATTTGTTTCGATTGTTGATCAACAACGTCAGCGGGATTGGTCCCAAGACCGCGCTGAACATCCTTAGCGGGATGAACCCGGTGGCCTTTCGGGGCGCCGTGGCCAGCAGTGACGTGAAATCGCTTTCCCAAATCTCCGGCGTTGGCAAGAAGACCGCCGAGCGCATTGTCGTTGAATTGCGGGACAAAGTGGGCGCGGCCGGCGCCTGGGAGGCCTCGAGTGCGGCACGTTCCCTCTCCGCCGCCGACCAGAAAATCAATGACGCCGTGTTGGCGCTCATGGCGCTGGGCTTCAAGCAAATCGAGGCGCATGATACTGTCCGCGCCGCGCAGACGATGCTCGGGGCCGCCGCCACGGTCGAACAACTGGTGCGCGCGTCCCTCAAGAAAAACGCGTGATGACGACGCCTTGCAATACGCCCGCAGGTCACCCCGCTCCGTCGCAAAACCATCAACGCGACCGGCGGTCCCACGCCGTGGTGCCGCATCGTCCAAAATGGCACCAGCGGCTCGCCGCCCGGGTGATTTACACGGCGATTCGCTGCCTGGCGTTCACGATCCGCTTCCGGTTGAATCAAGACTCCTGTTTTCTTACCGAACTACCGCCGGAGAAGATTATCTTCACCATCTGGCACAACCGGTTGGTGCTGTCCTTGATTATTTACCATCGGTACGTGACGCGGCGCGATCGCACCCGAAAGCTTGCCGCGATCGCCAGCGCCAGCCGGGACGGCGGCTTGGTGGCGAGCATCATCGAACGCTTCGGGGTCGCGCCGGTGCGGGGGTCGTCGAGCCGCCGCGCGGCGCAGGCCTTGCGGGAAATGGTCGCGTTGGCGGAGCGCGGTTACGATTTGGCAATCACCCCGGACGGCCCGCGCGGCCCGCGTTATACCGTGCCGGAAGGGGTGATTTCCACCGCGCAATTGACCGGCCTGACGATTGTGCCGGTCGCGTATCATCTGAACTGGAAAATCTCTTTGAAGACCTGGGACCGATTTCAAATCCCGCTTCCGTTCGCCCGCTGCGAAATCACTACCGGCCGGATGCTGCGCGTCCCCGGTTCGATGTCCGCCGACGAGCGCGAGCGCTTGCGCCAGCAGGTCGAAACCGAGCTGCGGGCCATCACTCGCGATTGAATCACGCCGCGGGTCAGTGCGGCACTTGACACTCGCCGCTCGACCTTCGACTCTCGACCTTCGAAATGATCGCCCGCGTCAGCCTCGAAATTGCGCTCCGCAAGGAGTTCGATTACGCCATCCCGCCCGAACTCGTGGGCCGCGTGGATGTGGGCAGCCGTGTTCAAGTGCCGTTCGGGGCCCGTAAAGTCCTGGGTGTGGTGACCGCGATTGCCGAGGAATCCGCGCACACCAAACTGAAGCCCATGATCAAGATCATCGGGGCGCAAACCCTGGTGACGCCGAAAGTGCTCCAACTGGCCCGCTGGATCGCGGACTACTATTGCTGCGCGCCGGAAATCGCGCTGAAATCCGTGTTGCCCGAAGCCGTCCGCAAGGAAGATGCGGGCTGGCGCGAGCGACTGTTCGTCCGCATCCTCCCGGCAAAGGGCGAATTTCCGAAACTCCCCAAGCGCCAGCAGGAAGTCTGGCATGTGATCGAGGAGCGCCGCGAGTTGCCGCTGGCGGAACTGCTTGAAATTACCGCGACCACCGCCGCCACCGTCCGGAAACTGGAGGATCGCGGCCTGGTGGAAGTCGCCCCGCAAATCTCCGAGCGCGATCCGTACGCCCGGGAGGAGATTCTGCCGACGTTGCCGCTGGTCTTGAATCCAAGTCAAACCAAGGCGCTCGAAGCCATCCTGGCGGCGATGGGGAACCAGAAGCCGGATGCCGGAAACCGGAAATCAGTCGCCAACGGTCCGCCTGCTGAAGTCCGACCGCCGATCTCGACTTTTCTTCTGCACGGTGTCACCGGCAGTGGCAAGACGGAGATTTACCTCCAGGCCATCGCCCACGCGCTTTCCGAAGGCAAAGGCGCCATCGTGCTGGTGCCGGAGATCTCCCTCACGCCCCAAACCGTTGAGCGCTTCAAGGCCCGGTTCAGTTCCGGACCGCAACAAACCCTCGTGGCGGTGCTGCACTCGCATCTGTCCGCCGGCGAGCGCCACGACGAGTGGCACAAGATTCGTCAGGGCCGCGCGCGCATTGTCATCGGCGCGCGCTCGGCGATTTTTGCGCCGGTCGAACCGCTCGGGCTCGTCATCGTGGACGAGGAACATGAACACACTTACAAGCAGGAGGAGACCCCGCGCTACCATGCCCGCGATGTGGCCATTGTGCGCGGCCAGATGGAAGGCGCCGTGGTGGTGCTTGGCTCGGCCACCCCGTCGCTGGAGAGCTATTACAACTGCCAGCATGGCAAATACACGCTGCTCGATTTGCCGGAGCGCGTGGACAATCAGAAGATGCCGCACGTCCGCGTCGTAGATATGCGGCAGGCCGCGCGCGGGGGCAAAGGCCCGCCCCTGTTCTCACCGCAGCTCAAGGAAGCCATCACGCAACGCCTCGAACGCAAGGAGCAGACGATCCTGTTTTTGAACCGACGCGGTTACTCGACATCGCTGCAATGTCCACTCTGTGGCTACGTGGCGGAGTGTCCGAATTGCAGCCTCTCGCTCACGTATCACCGCCCGGAGCAAAAACTGCGGTGTCATCTGTGCGGCCATGTCGAACCGGTGCCCGCGGTGTGCCCGCAGGCCAAATGTCGGAATCCGGCCATTCGCTTTGCCGGCACGGGCACGCAAAAAGTCGAGGAGACGTTGGGAAAACTCTTCCCGCACGCGCGCGTCAAACGCATGGATGCGGACGTGATGAAGCGGAAGGATGATTACCGGAAGGTGCTCGGTGATTTTCGCACCGGCAAAATCGACATTCTTCTCGGCACGCAGATGATTGCCAAGGGGCTGCATTTCCCCAACGTCACGCTCGTGGGCATCATCTACGCCGACCTCGCGCTCCATCAGCCGGACTTCCGCGCGGGCGAACGGACGTTCCAATTGCTCACGCAAGTCGCCGGACGGGCCGGGCGGGGCGACGTGGAGGGCGAAGTGTTCGTCCAGGCCTTCACCCCGTTTCATCCGGCGATTCAATACGCGCGCCGCCACGACTTCGTCGGCTTTTATGACCAGGAATTGGAATTCCGCGAACAACTCAAGTACCCGCCCGTCAGCCGCGTGGCGTTGCTCACCTTGAAGGGGCGCAATGAGGAGAAGGTCAAATTTTCCGCCGAGCATGTCCGGCGCGAACTCGACCAGCTTGGCGGAGACCGGGGCAAAGCCGAAAAGTCGAGCCGTGAGACCATGGACACCGAGTTAAACCTGGGTGACCCCGTGGCTGCCAATTCCGCTGCCAACCCACTCGTTTCGCCCACTACCCCCTTTCGCGATCTGATCATCGCCGGCCCGGCGCCCGCGCCCTTGCTGCGCGCGGAGACGTTCTACCGTTACCAGCTCATGCTCCGCACCCGGGCGATGAGCCGGCTCAGCCATGCGCTCGCCCAAATAACGGCGAGGCTGACCCTGCCCGAGGACGTGACCTTGACGGTGGACATTGATCCGGTGAGTCTGAGCTAATTCAGCGATGACCAAATCTTGCTGCGTTGCGCCGCTTGCTATGGTAAAAACTGGCTCATTAAAACTGAGCCTGTGAGCTGATGAAAAACCTTCGCGCCTTTACGCTGATCGAACTGCTGGTGGTCATCGCCATCATTGCCATCCTGGCGGCGATGCTCCTGCCCGCTTTGAGCAAGGCCAAGCAGAAGGCTCAAGCCGTGGTCTGCCTGAACAATCTCAAACAATGGGGGCTGGCGACGCAGATTTACGCAACCGACAATGGCGACTACCTGCCGCCTGACGGCACGCCCAATCCGGGCAATAGCGCGACGAACACCGGTTGGTACATTCAGCTTCCCCAAGTCCTCACCCTGCCGCGCTACCACGGCATGCCTTGGCGGACCAATGGAACGGCGGATGTCGGGCGGAGCGTTTGGATTTGCCCGTCCAATCCGCGCCGGAGCAACGGCAACAACCTTTTCCATTACTGCCTGAACGAATACATCAACGACACCGGTGATGAGAATCACCCGGTGAAAATATCCTCGCTTCGCCAGCACTCCGCGCTGGTCTATTTGTTCGATAGCAAGAACCTCCCGGCGGTGGGCACGCCCAATTACGTCCATACCAATCTTCACTCCGGCGGCGCGCAATTCACCTTCCTCGACGGCCATTCCGCCCGTTTCAACAGCAAGGAATACTGGGATTACACCACCAACAAAGGCCGCACGAACAACACCTCGATCGTTTGGCAACCCTGAACTCGTAGATTGCCAGCGAAAATCCAAGAAATCCACGGGTTGAAAAACAGAAACCATGTCACTGGCGGCGTTGGGCGGAAGATTTGACGACCCCGGGCAAATGATGGGCGTGGGTGCGGGTGGGGCGGTTGCTGGGCGAGTTGCAGATTCCCCAGGCAAGTGCAGTCGGGCGTCAGTTGGGCACGGCGGCGGAATTGAACAAGCGGCTGTGTCGGTGGCGCTGTGAAAAGTGAAACCAAAAACGTATGAGTGAACATTACCAAGACCCCTTTCAGGGGAAGCTGTCCCCGGGTTGGGGTGTGTAAGAAAAGCCGCCGCAAGGTTTGTTAAATGCCTTCTGCTCATGTCGTGGTTGCGAGCGACACACGCGCGGTTCGGTATTCATGGTTTTACAGCGGTAGCCATCGCCGCATGCGATTGGCTACCGCACATGGAAGGCCGGTCATCTTGCGCGAACCCGAAAATGCCAAAATGCCTTTCAATAAAGATGTTGATGGCCAAAACGACCGCTAATTGCGAGGTCATTTTTGCCTTCGGACTGGCTATGGTTGATGACTCGATACCTTGGCACGCATTGCGGGATTGACTTGGACAAGGTGGCGGGTCAAAAGTGTGGCGGATATGCGTGGTCAAGTTGAGCGAACCGCTGCGGGGCTTCTCATCCTCGGTATGCTGTCAGTGTTTTTGCTCCTTCCCTCGATTGCGCGGGCTCAATTCACCTACACGACTGCGGCTGGCAAAATCACCATCACCGGCTACACGGGGCCGGGCGGTGCGGTGGCCATCCCCGACACGCTCAGCGGCCTGCCCGTGAACGGCATCGCCAGCTATGCCTTTTACAATATCTCCAACCTCAACGGCGTCACCTTCGGCACCAACGTCACCAGCATCGGCGACTCGGCATTCGCCTCCTGCACCAGCCTCACCAACGTCGCGCTTCCCAAGAACGTCACCAGCATCGGGGCGGGGGTGTTCGAGGATTCCGACAGCCTCACGGCCATCACCGTCGATCCGCTCAACCTCATCTATAGCAGTGCGGACGGGGTCCTGTTCAACAAAAGCCAGACCACACTCCTCGTGTGTCCCGGGGGCAAGACCGGAAGCTACCCGGTCCCGGATACCGTCACGACCATTGCGGCATCCTCCTTCTATTACTGCCACAAACTGACCGGCGTCACTTTCGGCACGAATGTCACCACCATCGGCCACTCTGCGTTTGCGTCCTGTCTCGGTCTCACCAGCGTCGCGCTCCCCAAGAACATCACCACCATCGAGGGTACCCCGTTCTATGCCTGCGACAGCCTCACCGCCATCACCGTCGATCCGCTCAACCTGACCTACAGCAGTGCGGACGGGGTCCTGTTCAACAAAAGCCAAACCACGCTCATTGAATACCCCGGGGGCAAGGCCGGAAGCTATACCGTTCCCGACAGCGTGACGAACATCGGAAGCTCAGCGTTCACGGTCTGCCACGGCCTGCCCGGCATCACGATGGGCCCGAACGTTGCCGTCATCGGCGACTTTGCGTTCTCGGTCTGCACCAGCCTGACCGCCGTCACGCTCGGCACCAACGTCACCAGTCTCGGGCAGTACGCGTTCTATGGCTGCACCCACCTCGCCAGCGTCACCATTCCGGACAAGGTCATCACCATCGGCGGGAACGCCTTCGCCGGCTGCAATGCGTTGGCCAGCGCCACCATCGGTAACAGCGTCACCAACATCGGGACCATTGCCTTTGGCTCGTGCACCAACCTGACCGGCCTTACCCTCGGCACCAATGTCATTAGCATCGGGACCCGGGCGTTCGCCGTCTGCACCCGCCTACCTAGCGTCGTGATCCCCAAAACCGTTTCCAGCATCGGCAGCGCGGCGTTTGAATCGTGCTCTAGCCTCACGGCCATCACCGTCGATCCGCTCAACCTGACCTACAGCAGTGCGGACGGGGTGCTCTTCAACCAGAGCCAGACCACGCTCCTCGTATGTCCCGGGGGCCGGACCGGAAGCTACACGGTCCCCAACCACGTCACCAACATCGCGAGCCGGGCGTTCGCCTTTTGTACGAGTCTGAAGGAGGTCTATTGCCCCAGCAACGCCCCCACCGCGGGCACGTCGGTATTTGCCTCGGCCACCAATGCCCCCGTTTACTACCTGCCGGGCACCACCGGTTGGGGCGCGACGTATGGTGGACGTCCGACCGCCTTGTGGCTGCCGCTGGCGCAGAGCAGCGGGCCGGGTTTTGGCGTCCAGACGAACCATTTCGGATTCAACATCAGCTGGGCCGGTGGCAGGGTTGTCGTGGTGGAAGCGTGCACGAATCTGGGCGCTCCCTCCTGGTCTTCGCTGCAAACCAACACCCTCACTGGCAGCCCGTTTTATTTCAGCGACCCCGACTGGACCAACCATCCCACCCGCTTTTACCGCCTCCGCTCTCCCTGATTTTTCCCCCTCCTC
The DNA here is from genome assembly GCA_020848635.1 of Limisphaerales bacterium. Taxonomy (GTDB): domain Bacteria; phylum Verrucomicrobiota; class Verrucomicrobiia; order Limisphaerales; family JADLHS01; genus JADLHS01. Next base: position 32,127 of record JADLHS010000046.1, on the reverse strand, counting down.
AATCTTCCATCTCCCACCCTCCGCCCTTTTCGCATTTTGATGTTGAATTACTCCTCCGCCAACCCCTTCAGGTAAATCTCCCGCGACATGTGGTCAAAATTCATTTCTGTCGTAATTCGTTGCCGCTATTCCGTCGTGGTTTTAGGCCGTTTGCGTTGCCAATCTCGTCTCATGCCTTGGAAGAAGCTGCTAGCTTGGGCTACCGGACAAATCGACGAAGCCCTGCATCAGAAAAATGATGTTCTCTCGGAGTGACAACGCTCAGCATATTGGGTGTTGTCTCAGGACAGGTTGCGAGCGTGCGATAGGTATCTGTTGTTCTATGGGGTGCGTCGTGCTGGAAGTTGGAGTTGTAGGTGTTGGTCATGCCGGAATCAAGGCATGACGGGTATTTAATTGTTTCGGTGAAAATCTCGGCGCTTGGGCGCGCGGTTGAGTTTAGGGCCGTCTGGGTTTGTTACAGAACGCCAACTTCCTACGGTCATCTTCGGCTCTTCCATTCCAACTGAGATTCCCGGTCCCGTCGCTGATTGCCTCCGGATGCGTTTTTTTGAGCTCACGCTGCAAGTTCAAAGAAATGTCGCGGGCGCGGTCACATTGTAGTCCGATCCCAGTTCTGATGGCTGGGCAAATCAAGATACTGCCGACCGTGGAAGTGATGATTTGGAAAAAGTGACTCCGCCCCGGTAGCCCGCGATTGCGGCGGCCAAGATTTCAGCCCACCGGTGTGCCGGGTTGTTGTCCAATTGGCTAGTTTCCTTGGGTCGGTGGAGCGTGTAGCTTTGAAGGCAATGCCGCCTCGTGTGGCTTCCGTGCCTATGCTGTTCAGCTTTGTCTTATCAACCATGCGCGTCTGCAAGGTCGCAGTTTGGACGGGGTTAGCACTAGCTTGCACCTCGACTTCGGTGCTTGCGGAGTCCGGTGGCGCGGCAGTATCCAACGCTATCCTCACCAACGCCGCGATGGTCCACGCACTGTCCCCCGAGGGGGCCGGCAACAACCTGCCCGTGCTGCTGGAGGGAGTCGTCACGCATTATCGACAACGCTTCGGCGATCGGTTCTTTTTCCAAGACACCACGGATGGTGTTTACGTGGCGGTTCGTGGGGCCGTACCGGATGTGCGTGTGGGTGACCGGATTCGAATCGAAGGCTTTACTGAAGCGGGGCACTACGCGCCGGTAGTGCGGTTGATGGGGCTGGAAAAGCTCGGGCGTGGTGAACTGCCCAAGCCCGAATACGTCACGGCCGCGGCGCTGGCGACCGGGAAGTACGATTCCCGTCGGGTCGAGGTGCGCGGCTTTGTGCGGTCGGCGTCACCGGCGTCGCACACGAACGATCCTCTGGTCATTCAGTTGCGCTCCGGCGGCAAAGACCTGCTCGTCTTGGTGAACGACTATGCGCCAGCCAGCACCAACACAGTGGACGCAGAAGTCATTGTGCGTGGGGTGGCCGCCGGCGTGTTCAGTTGGCAGCGCCAACTGCTCGAGCCGGTTGTGATCGCGGGATCTGACCAGGACATCGAAGTGCTCAGTCCGCCGCAAGCGCTGGACGCTTTGCCGGTGAAAACGATCCAATCATTGTTTCGATACGCTCCTTCTGGCTTTCCGGAGCGACGGGTTCGGTTGCGCGGCCAACTGCTCGGGCGACAGGCTGGCAAGTGGTTGGCGGTGCGCGATGCCACCAGCGGCTTGTTTGTCGAGTCGCCGGACAATGTGAACCTTTCGCCGGGAGATGAAGTGGAGGTGTTCGGCTTTCCCGAAATGCGCGAGCAGACGTTGTGGCTGGTGAAGGCGGTTGTGCGCAAGGAGGGCCTCGGCGCAGTGCCGGAAGTGCTGGCCAGCAGTGCGACCAATGCCATGCGACATCCGTGTGAACTGCACCGCATTGAGGGGGTGTTGGCCGATGGGCCGCGCCCCGGCGAGGGAAGCTGGGTCCTGAGCCTGCGCGATGGCGGGGCGAACTTTGAGGTGTGGTTGCCGACGACCGGCGGGGCGCATCCGGCAAGTTGGCGCGAAGGCGCGCGGCTCGCCGTGACCGGAATCACCGAGCCGTTCTTTCTGCCGCGTGATCGCCAATTCATGTATCCATTCCCGCGGGGACTGCGCCTTCACGCGCGTACGCCGGCCGATGTGCAGTTGGTGCAGGGTGCGCCATGGTGGACTTCGCCCCGGATCACCAAGACGGTGCTGATCAGTCTCACGGGCGCTTTGCTTCTGCTGAGCTTGACCACTTTGGCGGTCGCATTTCTGGCGCGCAAGAACACGGCGCTGCGGGAAGCGCGCGAACAACTGTGCGCGGCGCGCGATGAATTGGCCCGCCGGTTCAACTTACGCACCGGCGAATGGCAGGAAGAACTGGCCGCGCGCCACGCTGCGGAGGCCGACTTCGCCTTGCTCACGGCCGAACGAACCCGGCTGGCAAGGGAACTGCACGACACGCTAGAGCAGACTTTGGCCAGCGCGGCGCTGCATTTGGATGCGGCCAGCGGCTTTTTTCACGAACAACCCACGGAGACCGAACGGTTGATGAGCGCCGCCACGCAGCAGCTTCGCCAGGGCCAGCTCGAGGTGCGCCGTTCGGTGTGGAATCTGCGCGCGTTGGCACTCGAACAGGCCACCTTGCCGGAAGCCCTCCGCCAGTTGGGCAAGGCACTGGCTGACACCCACGGACCAGTGGTCGAAGTGCGATGTGAAGGCAAGCCGGCCCTCGTCCCGCCCGGTGCCGCCAGCCACGTTTTCCGCACCGCGCAGGAGGGCGTGACCAACGCGCTCAAACACGCTCAGGCCCACAAGATCGAAATCATCCTCGAATTCAAATCGGAAGGCGTTGAGTTGCGGGTGAATGATGACGGCTGCGGATTCGATCCGGCGGCGGCCTCCGTCAATGGCCACTTTGGCTTGCTCGGTTTGAAGGAGCGGGCCCGCGCGCTGCGTGCGGAACTAACACTGGATTCGAGTCCCGGCCGGGGCACGCGCCTGCGGCTGGCCGTGCCCGCCTCGCAACTGAAGGATTCCTGAACGATGGCTAAATTCACCCCCCCCCTTTCCCTGCTAATCGTGGACGATCACTTCGTCTTTCGCGCCGGAATCAAGGCCGTGCTGAGCTTACGCCGGGATTTTCAGGTGGTCGCCGAAGCTGACGATGCCGCCACCGCGCTTTCCGAGTTTCGCAGTCACGAGCCGGGCATGACGCTGATGGATCTGCGGTTGCCGGATGATACGGGCATCGAGGCGCTGCGCCGCATCCGGCAGGAATTTCCAGCAGCGCGGGTGCTGATGCTGACGACCTTTGATGGCGATGAGGACATTCACCGCGCGCTTGAGGCGGGGGCGTGCGGGTATCTTTTGAAGAGCGTTCCAGGACCGGAATTATTGCAGGCCATTGAGGCAGCGGCCCTCGGGAAACGCTATATTCCGCCGGAAGTGCAGCGGCGACTGGAGGAGCGTGCGACGTTCGGCGAGTTAACCGACCGTGAGCGCGAAGTCCTGCCGTTCGTGGTGAAGGGACTGACCAACAAGGACATTGCCAACATTCTCAAGTTCACCGAATTCACGGCGAAGGCCCACGTGCGCAGTCTGCTCGCCAAACTCGGCGCGGCCGACCGCACCGAACTGGTGACGATCGCCGTGCAACGTGGGTTGGTGCATCTCGAATAATGCACCGCGCTTGATCCGAGTTCATGGCCAACCTTTCTTCAACCGTCCTTTCTATCCTGACCGGCACCAGCTTGTTTGTGCTTCCTTGCACGCATGCCGCCAATGTGCAAAGCGTGTTCACGTATCCATCAAGCGTCACCCAGCAATCTGGGGACTGGATCAATCTCAAGGCCGAGTTGAATTACAACAACAGCGTGACCAACGCTCCTATCGCCGTGGTCATGCACGGATATTCTGCATCAAGGGACATAGCCAGCATTCGTGCAAACGCCCAGCGCCTGCGGGACGCCGGCTTCTTTGCCATTTCGGTGACGATGCGGGAACGCGAAGGTTCGCAAGGCGTGCGGGATTCGGGAGGAGTTGAGATTTACGATATCTACGATGCCGTTGAAGCCGTCAAGGTCAGCTACGCATTGTATGTCAACCCGGCCAACCTGCATATCACCGGCTATTCCGGCGGGGGCGGCAACACCATGTCAGCACTGGTGAAGTTCCCCGATTACTTTTGCCTCGGCTCTAGCTTTTTTGGGATGTCCGATTACGGCCTCGATCTGGTCAACGGCTGGTATAACAACGGTGCCAACTACAGCGGCCTGCGAACTCCGCAACTCGACGCGGACATCGGCAATCCGAATACCGGCGGCCCGCTGGTGCTCGACAAATATCGCGCCCGCGCATCCAACTTCGCCTCGAAGAACAATCCGTACAGCGAAATCCACCTGTTCGTGAATTGGGATGAACCCATCTGTCCCGCGGTCAACTCGATCAGTTCCTGGAGCAATGCGGTCGCGGCGCAATCGTTCCCGGGGGAATTCACGAACAGCACGGTCCACTTGGGAACCAACGGCGTCTATCACGACTTCAATACCAACGGCCTGAACGAAGCCACCGAATTGCAGTACTGGCTGCATGGCAATTCCACCGCCAGCCAACAGGCCTCCACCGAAGCGTGGTACCTGACGCGGTTGAAGAACGGGCTCATTCCGCGTCCAAGACTCAACGACAGCGATGAGTTGTACGTGGCGGGTTGGGTGAAGACGCGGCCCTTCGAGTTTTGGCTGGGCGATGGGCAAAACGCGGCGGGCACTTTGAACTACTCCCTGTCTCCCGTGAAGAAGCAGTTTTCGCTCGGCATCCTCAGCAGCGTTAAGATCGTGACCGGGAGACTGAAGATGGACACGAGCGACATGAGCGTGTTGCCGGTGGAAGTCTGGATGAATGGAGTGCTGGCCGCCAACTTTATCGGCGGTGGGGTTTATATTTACAACGCGATGGGAGACGGTCAAACGATCGCTCTGACCGTGCCGGTGACTCTCCCATCGGCAACTCCAACCGAAATGTTTTTTGAACTGGCCCGGCGGAACGCTGCTGGAAGTGACCAATCTGGCCGGGCCGTGGACGACCAACGCGGCCACCGCCCCGCACAAGATTACACCGATAAATGCGCAACAGTTTTGCCGCGTAAAAGTCCATTGATCTATTTATGAAACAAATCTGCCTTGTCGTCATCGCTTTGTATTTGTTCAGCACCTTCGCCTTTGGCGCCGATGGAGCCAAGCTAGCGAATCCCCAAACCACGGCACCCGCCAAAGCGCCCGCGGCGCAGCGCGCACCCACACACGCGAATGTCGCCTATGGCACGCACGAACGGCAGGTCCTGGATTTTTACCAGGCCAAGTCGGACAAGCCCACGCCGCTGGTCTTCCACATCCACGGCGGCGGCTGGGTGTACGGCGACAAGAAGGAGGTCGCCCATCTGGAGAAATATCTCGCGGCAGGTATCTCCCTTGTGTCCATCAATTACCGCTACAGCACACAGGCCCAACTGGCCGGCGTGAAGCCCCCGGTGAAATGGCCGCTGGAGGACATCACACGTGCCTTGCAGTTCGTGCGCAGCAAAGCCGCCGAGTGGAGCATTGACAACGCACGCATCGGCGCGACTGGTGGTTCGGCGGGCGCGTGTTCGAGTTTGTGGCTCGCCTTTCGCAAAGATCTCGCCGATCCGAAGAGCGCGGACCCGATCGCGCGCGAGTCCACGCGCCTCTGGTGCGCGGCAGCGTACATCGCGCAGACGTCGCTTGATCCGAAGCAACTCAAGGAATGGACGCCGAACAGCAAGTATGGCGGCCACGCGTTCGGCTTCATGCCCAACCCGAGGGACATCAAGACGCGGGACACGCAGTTCGCACAGTTCCTCGCCGCGCGCGAATCCATCCTGCCGTGGATCAAGGAATACTCGCCCTACGAACACGTCACCGCCGATGACCCGCCGATCTACCTCAGCTACGACATGCCGCCCGCTTTGGGCCAGGATCAGAAAGACCCGACGCATACGGCAAACTTCGGCGTGAAGTTGCAGGAAAAACTTCGCAGCGTTGGCGTCGAGTGTGAACTCGTCTATCCAGGCGCCCCCGGCGTGAAGCATCCCAAACTGGAGGATTACCTCATCGCGAAGCTCAAGGGCCCCGGGCGCTAATCTTTTGGAGTTAATTCGGCGAATGATTACCCATCGCGAATTGCTTGAATGGTGCGGATTCTGCCAGCAGGATGAATGCGTGAACTCCGCGCGTTGGCCGTTCCCGCCGAAACTGAAAATTCCTTGCGGGCCTTCACTCTGCCGAGCATTGGTGGCCCTGGTCGGGGTCTGGGTTTCAGGCCCAATCCAGGCTGCGGATGATTTGACTGTTTACGAGCCCAAGTTGACAAACTCGTATTTTGCCAAATTCAATCCTCGTAAAGCTCCCGTGCCGGGGCGGCTACTGCTCCAAGAAGGCGACCGGCTGGCGATTGTGGGCGACTCGATCACCGAACAGAAGATGTATTCCCGCATCGTCGAGACCTACCTCACCGTATGCGTGCCGCAGTTTAAGATCACGGTGCGTCAGTTCGGTTGGGGTGGCGAAAAAGCGGATGGTTTTCTGAAGCGCATGACGAACGATTGCCTCCGCTTTCAGCCGACAGTGGCCACGTTGTGCTACGGCATGAACGACCATCTCTATCGGCCATTCGATATGATGAATGGCGCCTTGTATGGCTCGAACTACACCGCGATTGTAAAAGCCTTCAAGGCGGTCGATGCGCGCGTGGTGGTTGGGTCACCCGGCTGTGTCAGCAAGGTGCCCCAGTGGAAGCGCCCAGATCTGTTCACCCGCGACGAGTTGAATGTCAGCCTGTGTGCGTTCCGCGACATTGACATCGGCATCGCCACGCAGGAGGGCTGTCGGTTTGCCGATGTGTTCTGGCCGATGCTTAAGGCGGGTTACGAGGGCCAGACCCGTTTCCAGACTACAAACGAGACCTACATGATCGCTGGCAAGGATGGCGTGCATCCCGGATGGGCGGGGCACTTAGTGATGGCCTGGTCGTTTCTGCGCGCGATGGGGCTGGATGGAGAGATCGGCTTGGTCACCGTGGATCTCGGCGCGCAAAAGGCGGAAGCGACCGCAGGGCACGAGATCGAAGGCGTGGCCAACGGCGAAGTGACTTTGACGAGTTCGCGTTATCCATTCTGCGCCACGGGCGAGACCAACCGCGACGACTCCATCCGGTCGGGCATGGCTCTGGTGCCGTTCAACCAGGAGCTGAATCGCTTCCGGCTGGTGGTGAAAAATGCAACGGCGACTAACTACAGCGTGACGTGGGGCGAAACGATAAAGACTTATCCCGCCGCGGAACTTTTGGCGGGCGTAAATCTCGCCGCAGACTTCGCCAGCAATCCCTTCTCAGAAGCTTTCACGCAGGTGGGTGAAGCCGTTGCGGCCAAGCAGGCTTACGAAACGACGCAGATCAAAAACATCTTTCATGGCGCCGAAGGGAGGAAGGACATGGAGGCCGCCGTGCAGCGGACGGAGGCCGAGAGGGCTCTGTTGGTAGCGGCCATCCGGGCGGCGTTCGTGCCGGTGAAGCATGTGATCCGGATTCAAGCGGCGGAGTAGCGGCTGGCCCACCGAGTCTGACGTCGCCCAAGGGAATCGAGATTTGTTATTTCCGCTTGGTTGGGTAGTTCACTCCGACTTCATCCAGGAATTTCCAGATGATTCGGAAATTCTCACTCATCTCCGTTTCATCGAAATTGCCGTGCTTTTTGCCTTTAACCACATGGAGCGCGTTTTTTACCCAGCACTGATCCAGCGCGTCGTGCAGCAGCGTCGCGTGGATGAAGGGGACCACCTGATCGGCGTCGCCGTGGATGGTCAGGACCGGAGGAACGGAAGGATTGACGTGAGTCAGCGGGGAGCAGCTCCGGTAGATTTCCTCCTTCTTGGAAATGTCCCCAACGAGATTGGTGACGTAGCTGGGCGAGTTCCAAGTCTCCATGATCCTGCCGACATCACTGATTCCAAACCAGTTTATCACCGCCGCCACTTTAAGTTCCCGGTTGATCGGATGGTTGGGAATGGCCAGGGCCGCATCGTTCGTCAGAAACCCCGTCATCAACGCCAGGTGACCTCCGGCGGATTCCCCCGAAACCACAATCCTTGAAGTGTCGAATTTGAATCCGTCCGCGTTCTCGTAAATCCAATTCAGCGCGTGCCGGCAATCGGCGATGCAGGCCGGAAACGGGGCTTGCTTGAGCAGTCGGTAATCAATATTCACCACCGCCCAGCCCTTTTCCACGTAGGGCAGAAAATTCAGATTCCGGTATGCCCGGTTCAAGTCGGTCCAGCCGCCGCCGTGGATGTAGAGCAACACCGGCCTGCGCTCGTCGGAAAACTTCACCCATGGCGCGCCACCCAACTCCTTCGCCGGCATATAGACATCTAGCTGCAAATCAATCCCGTCCACCTTCAGATAGGTGAGGTTAGGCACGACCACCGATTTGCTGCAAAGACTGGCCACCGCATCCGTCCGGGCGGGCGTCCGGCAGCCGCACAGCGCGAGCAGGGAGAGTGCGATGAACGTGGAGACAAGTAACAGACCGCGCTGAACGCCGACCAATTGCCAGGTGAGTTGTTTCAGTGTCATGTTCATTTCAGGTGTTGGAGGTCAGTGGATACGGATTCTCACCCGCACGCGGCGAGTGCTGCCAGCGTCGCAGGCCACTCGCAAGGTGCGAGGCTGGTCGGCCTTGGAATTGGCGGGCAGCATCAGAACATAGCGTTGCTCGGTGCCGTCGCACGCGGCGGTGAAGGCAACGACGTTCGTCTGCGGCTGGCTGGTGCCGCCAAAATAAGCGTTTCCGCCCGCGCTGAGCGTCAGCAGCACCATCAGTGAGATGCGCTCCATCAGCTGTGCTTTCATCTTCATTTCCATTCGATGTCGAGCGACAGCTCGATGGTTCCTGGTTTGGCGTTGCCGGTAAGTTCGATATAATGCGTCAGGAATTCGCCCCGGCGGGCGCAGGGATACGTCCGGACCTCGACCGGCTTGCCATTAAGGCGGGCGGCGATGTTTTTTACCGTCTGCGGGTCGTCAAACGCCAGTTCCAGCACCGTGTCGTCTTCGTAGCCGGGCATGACGTTCCAGCCGGGCGATTCGATGAACGGCAGGTCAAAACTCGTCGTGAAGGTTTGCTGTTTGGCCTCCGGCAGCGGTTCAGCCTTGGGCTGCTCCGTTGGCGCGGTTGGTGGCAGGCTGCCCGCCGTTGCATCCCGCTTGGTCGTGACGTTCAGCTCAACCTCATAGTCTTCGGAAAACGCGCCATGCACCAAACCGCCGAGGAAGTGGCAGCCACTGGCCGGCAGTTGCGCCTGCACGTCACCGGGCGTCACCTTCCAACTCCCCAACGCGCGCGGCGCAAGGCCGCGGGGAAACTGCACTTCGACGCGGGCGACGTTGCCGCTCTGCTCCACCATGCGCGCCGAGACCGGGAAGGTGTAAGCCTTCACGGTAGGCTTACGACGGGCGCTGACCGACGCGAGGGCTTCGCCCGGTGGGAAAACCAGGCCAAGCTTTTCCAATTTTCCCTGCGGTGCGGACAGCACAATGTCGTAGCCGGAGGAAGTCCGCTTCACTTGGGCCGGAAGCCCGAGGACCTGAAGCGAGCGTGACGACTTTTGCGCCGGCTCGATTTGCAGAAAGCGCACGCTATGCGGAGGCACCTCACAGACCAATTCCTGGCCGCGCGCCGACCCGGGCAGCGCCTGTTCGGCCAGCGGGCTTTCTTTCGGATAAATCTCGCTGACGAAAAATTTCTCGCCGGTCGTCAGGCCGATGGATTGGTCCAGCCGGAAGCGGGCGGTGCGGGGAAACGGGTTTTGATTCACCAGGCAGACGAAGCCCCGGTCGGCCCGCGTGTGCGCATAGATTTCCGTCGCGCCGATGCCGGGCGAGTCACTGACAATCGCCGTGTGTTTCCAGAGGTCGAAATTCTTGCGGACAAAATCCATCCAGCGGCGCATGAAGCGGGCGCACGCGTCGCGTTGCGGCCCGGGGATGCGGTTGAAGAAGGTGCGGACTTCGGCGGGACAGATGTTGGGCGTCACCGCCAGCCCCTGCAGGAAGCTGTATTCGAACACGCGCAGGTCATGCACCCGGCTGCGCGGGAAGGCGTAGTATTCGCAGTTACAAAACGCGCGGAACGGCACGAAATACCGGTCGTGAATGCTCACCATCTGCTCCCGGCGACTGTCGCCGAGGATTTTCAGCGTGTTGAGCGTGGGCTCATACCCCCGGACGATCGGATCGGTCAGATAGACGTTCGGGTTGACCCAGGTGAGTTTGGGCATGAAATCCTGCCAGTTGCCCGAGTTGGACCAGACAAGATACTCCGGATCAATCGCGCCCAGCACCTCGCAAAGCGCCACCAGCCCGCGCACCTGCTGATAAATGTCGCCGGGCGCGTGGCCATGGCTGGTCGCGTGGCAGGGGTGGATGGAGAGGAAATCCAGGCAGATCATTTGCTCCGCATACTTGCGATTGTGCGCGACAAGTTTTTCCCGGAGGAAATCCCCGTAGCCGCTGGCCAGGCAGGGCGGGCCGTCCTTGCCGTCGGCGGATTTCTGCCGCCACTCCGGCTTGTCGAGCGAGCGCTTTTCATAGTTGTAATGCGGGCAATACGGCCCATCCAAGCCGACGTAATCGCCCAGCCGCACGCCGAGCGGCTTTGCCAGCTTCGTCAATTTCCGCAAAGCCGCGCCGGCCTTGGCTTCATCCGGCCAGTCGAACACGCCCTCGAAAACCTGAAAATACTCGATGCCCAGCTCACCGCAGAGGCGGATGTCTTCCTCGAGCAGCTCCGGATTCAGGCCCAACGTGGGATTGTCATGCATCGAATAGAAGATCAGTCCATCGCGCACATACGTCATCCGGTTGACGATGCAGGCCGACAAAAACATGGGCCGCTCGAAGCGCGGCGGAAACCGCTGCTCGACATACCGGCTCACCGCCTCGATCTCCGCACGGTCATACTTTCCGACCCGGATGCCCGAGAGCCGGCACGCGCCAATTGTGAGACTGTGCGCAGAATATCGCTGGTCCGGCGCGAGCGTTTCGTTTGGCGGGTAGCTCACCCCGTTCGTGTCAATGCGACTGAACGGAAAATCGAGAGAAAGAAAGAACGACACGTCGCCCTTGCGCAGAAAAAGCACGTTGTCCATGAGCCGGGTGGACTGGATCGCCTGTTCCGCCTCCGGCTCCCATTCACCCGCGAACCATTGCACCCGCCGCAACCGCGACGATGCGCGCGCGGTAACGTCGAGCGAGAAGGTCGTGAACTCCCGTTCCGCCATCTTCCATCTGGCGTCGAGCGCCTGATCCGCGTCGAGCCGGAACAGTTCGCCCGTGAACCGGATTGTCTGTCCGCCCGCGCTCAACCGGGCACCGCCGGGTTGCACTTCCACCTTCACGGGAATCAGCATCGGCTGGCTCCAATTGAAGGGAGGTGGTTGGCGATCTTCTGGCAGTTTCTCGGCCGGGCGCGCGGCTGAATCAGCGCCGGCAGAGGCCGCGCAGGTCGCGCCCATCAACGCCAACAAGAAAATGGATTGGATAAATCGCATGGTTTGGAGGGTCGGGGTTTAATTGCCTTGCATATCGTAATAGCGCTAAGGAGACGGAGGGAAAAACAGCTCCACCTCGGCGGTGCCGTTGAATGATTCGATCCGCACGGTTTCGGTGGTGGCATCATAGGTGCCGCCCTTGACACTTTGCGGTCGAAGCCCGGCAGGATGGGGCAGCCGAATTTCCACTGTTCGTGGTTGGCGGTCTGACTTGCACTCGATGTACGCCGAGATCCGCCGCTGGTCGGTCGTCGTGGCAACGTGCAGGCTCGCCGGCCCGAAGTAGGTGGCAACGCCGATGAGATCAATCTGCTGACCGCCCGCCAGGTATCTCCGCGGCACGCCCCGGAGGAAGGTCAGCGTGTCGCCCTTTTCGAGATAGAGCATCCAACGGGTCTGCATCAAGAACCAGCCTTCCTCATGCGTTTTGTGCGGACTGGCCGTGAAGTAATGTTCCCAGAAGGTGTAGGTTTCGCGGTCGGCCATGCTGGCCACCGTGTTGTAGTAAGTCTTCAGAAACGGCTTCACCTCACCGCGCTGCAGGTGCGCCCAGTCGTGCCGGCTGTAGTAGGGCTGGCTGAAGCCCGCGTTGCGGCTCGTCATCAGCTCATTGTGGTAGGAAAGCAGGAAGGACGCCGCCGGCTCGTCCGGCGCGATGACCTCCTGAAACAGGAGATGGAGCGGCCCGAGCAACGAATCCCGCGCCGTCACCGTGCCGTGGCTATACCAGATGCCACCGTCGGCCTGCAGCAGCACGGGACCGCTGTAGTCGGCCCACGGTGCGACGCTTGGAACCCAACTCCCATCACCCAGCGGCACCACCGGCGATTTCGCCATCGTTTCAAAAAAAGAAATCCGGATGTCCTGCTTGAGTCCCTCCGCTTCCTCGCGCCAGACACGCGCCTCGGCGGGATCAATCGGTTCCAGCATCTCCGCGACGCGGGCAAAGCCGAGATAGGTGTAGCCGTTGAGCATGTAAGACCGGAAGGGATCCTCCGGATCGGCGACCTTTCCATCCAGCAGCCCATAACCCTTGCCCTTCAGTTCTTCCCGCTGATTGCGGCGACGCCACTCGCGTAAATATTCCGCAGATTTCAGCATCTTCGGCTTGATGCTGCGCACCCAGTCCAAGTCCCGCGTGTAGCGATAGTGCTCGCCGAGGCTCCAGAGGACGCAGCCCGTCTCCAGCATATAGTCGCCCAAATTCTGCATGAACCCGTTGGTGTGCTGTTTGTCGAGGAAGGATTGCAGCGCCCGGCCGGCGACATCGTGCCAGCCCATGGAATCCATGAACTGGATGATGGGCGAACTCTCCGAACCGATGGCGTTGTAAATGCCGACGTGGGCCGTCAGACTGCCTTTGGGTTCGAGTCCGTAGGTAATGATGTCCAAGTGGAGCAGGCCCGCCTGGATCATCTCGTTGATCCGGGCATCCGGCACGCGCATCTTCGCGGCGCGGTCCAGCTTCGTCCGCCAGTAAGCGCGCGCTTCCTCCAGCCGGGCGTCGAAATCCTGGCCGGCCAGGGCCGCCGCCCGTTCCGCCGGGATCGGCTGATGCGGCAGGCGGAATTCAACCGTTGCCAACTCGCCCGGGAAGAGCAGGAGGGAAACTTCTTCCTGCGGCAGGGGCCGCCCGTTGAGTTTGCCCACGAGATAAACGTTCCCGTTGGTGAGCTGACTCCAACCGCGCGAGCCATCGAATTTATATTGCCAGTGTGGTGGTGTCGTCTTCCAGCCGCGCGGGCCGGTGGGGACCTTGACGAACGCGTAGCGCGGCACCGCGCTGGTGTTGGTCGCGACCACCCGGACGTAAAGCACGGTCTCCTCGGGACGATTCAACTCCACGGGTTTGAGGCGATCGAACTCCGCCTGCTGGTCCGGCGTCAGCATGTGGGCAAGCGCCAGCCCGTCTGCCACCAGAAAATGTGTCCCGCGAATCGTGCCGCTCCGCAACGGTGTCTGCTCAAACGAGGTGAATAACGTGGCGTGGTAAGTGATGTCCTCATCCACCTTCGTCGCTTGGAGAATGGGCAGCACGCCTTCCTCTAGGCGGCGATGAATGTCTTCGCCCGCTCCCCAGCCGCGACCGAGCATCATCTGCAATTGCGGAGCGTCGCGGTCCTGTACTCTCACTGGCCCGTAGGGATAACGCGGCTGGATCCACTCCAGTCGCGGACTCACGCTGAAGAGCCGCAGGTCGCGACCCAGGCCCAGCCATGTTTCCACTTTTTGCACTCGGACGGATGGGGCCGCGCGCTCAAAAGTTTCCTCTGGTTCGGCTTCGATCTGTCCGAGATTCGACCGCAAGCCGCGCGCCTGGACGGCGGCGGCTATCTGCTGATAAGTGCGTCCGTCCCCCGCTTCGGTCACCGCCACGCCGAAAGCCGGAATGAAGATCGGATGGTCCCGCCTCACATCATTCAAAAAAAATGTGAATGTATTTGTTTCTCTCTGAACCGTAATCAGGGCGCGCTCGGCATTCGCCAGCGTATCGACACCCGCCACGGACAATTCGAGCCGGCTAGTTTGGGCACAGTCAAAAGTTCCGTTGGTCGAAAGGCCCTTACCCCCGGGAGCCATCTGCCCGCGCCGCACCACGATGCTGCCCTTGGCGCCACTGTCGCGCCAGACCACGGTAATCGCCCGGACGCCCGGGACAGCCGCGTCCGCCGCCACGGCCGCCGCTGGCTCCGCCGCAAAGGCGGAAGGGAGGCTGGCGCAGACCAAAAGTGAAACCAGCAAAAGCCGGGGAATGGAATGGTTCATGTGATTTTTCATCTGCGGTTTGTCCGATACCCCGAAGCTTGCTCCGGGGATCTTAACTTGCGGCCAACCTCCTTGGCCCAATCACCCCGGAAAATCATTTTTTGATCATGAATCCTGAAGATGAATTTGCCGCGCTGGACCGCAACTCCTGCCGAGGCGTTGACGATCCAGCAATTGTCAGGAATGGAGAATGAATTTTCCGAAGTGATTGTCTTTTTGTCCCCTTGATCATTGAGGGAAATGGACGACTGTGGGCCGACTTTCCAACCCAGATGCGTGTTGAAACTAACTTTCAAATCGCTGGCGATCTTGAAGTCTTTGTGGGTTTCAATTCTGGTTTTTATGCTGGCATTGGTCGCGGCGTTCAGGTCGGTGTCTGGAGTCACTTCGATGGCCAATGTGGGCAATTCAAATGGTGCGCTGGAGGCCAGGATCAGGATGGATTCGGTTTTTATGACCCGGCCGTTCTCGTCGTAAAACTCGAAGGCCAGCTCCATGTCCTCAATGCCGTTGGGAGCCAGCAACAATTGATCGACAAAATAACCCTCCTTGGTCAGATTCTGCGAATAGACTACCCGGTCGTTCACTTTGACCACTACCTTCCTGACGTCTGCGTCGGTATAGAGTTCCAGCGGGATGGTGTTGTTTGTGTGAATGCTGATGTTCTTCGGGCTGAGAATCAGCGCCTTCATGTAGTCGCGCATGGCGAACCAGACCGGGCGCGGTGAGCCGTGCTTGTCGCTGGCGTCGCGATAGCCCCAGAAACCAAACCATTCTTCGGGCTGGTCGAGACTGTGCGACATCGGGTCGCCGCCTTTCCACCAGCCATCCGCATAATAGAACGGGCACATCCCCACAGCCCCGGCGTCAATCAAGTCGCGGTAGTTGCTGATCAATCCATCGCGCTGTTGCGTCAAAGTGTTTCCGCCATAGCGACCTTCGCCACGGCGCGAAACGGAATAGCCAAACTCCGTCGTGATCAGCGGCTTTTTCAAGCCGTTCATTTCATACAATCCCTTGATGAAATCCTTGAAGCCCATGGTCGCGGTCTGGGCTTCGGCGTGGTCGTAACAATTGTAGGCATAGACATCGAAGAGGTTTTCGTCGAGAAAGTCGCTGATCATCGCGTTCGCCGAAATGGTCACCGGAATGCCCGGATGCTCCTTGTGGATGATGGCCATCAAGCCCTGCATGAGCTTGACAAAGGCTGTTCCGGACACCTTGTGCATGTGATCCGTCTGGGGTTCATTGAGGATGAGGTAGGTGATGATGCAGTCGTACTTCCTGGCATAGGCCAGCACCCGCTTCAGCGAGTCCTCGCACTTTCGGACAAATGCCGGATCACCATAATCGCCGTCGGGGTTCACCTCGATTCCCATGATCAGTTTAAGCCCGGATTCCTGAACGAGCTTGAGTTGGGACTCGGAGAACTGGCTCCAGGTGCGAATGGTGTTATAGCCGCCTTCCTTGATGACCTTCAGGTCGAATCGCATCAAATCCAGATCGTCAGCGCGGACGCCTTGGTAAGGATTCTGCCCCGGGCGCGCCCCGATTTCGTAGCCGATGGCTTTGATGAAGAACTTCTGGCCATTCAGGTAATACCAGTTGTGCTTGATCTCAATCTGGGTCTTCGCTTGGGCCTGCCCCCAAAGGATCGAGTTGAAGAACAAGAGGATCAAAAACGCGAATTTTGTCCCCATGGTTGGTTTTTTGGTGGTTGTCATTTGTGTTTTCCTGGGTATCGATTCGTATCAGCACCAGCTATTGTTTCACGCACCAGAGCGCCAGGGAGTTGCGCATGGAACAGCCGATGTTGTCGGCGAACCGCGCCGCTCGCAAACCCATGGCCGCATGCGTTGGCGGCAGAGCGGGTTCAACCCCGTCACGAGGCGCTGACGGCAACACATTTTCATGTCATCTTGACTATGCGCCATTTTTCGACGCGCCCGAATTCCAATGGGCATGTAAAACCCAAACGTTGAAGAAGGCAATGGAGTGAAGGTTATCCTTTCGGATAATAGCGCAAAGGAAAAACAATGCTAGGCTGCTCAACAAATCCGCACCACTCGAACATGAAATCTACGATGACAACGCTCGGACCCCGAACCCGGCCGGTCGCCTTTACCTTGATCGAACTGTTGGTGGTGATCGCCATCATTGCGATCCTCGCGGCGATGCTGTTGCCCGCCTTGGGCAAAGCCAAGGACAAGGCCAAGAAGATCGGCTGCCTGAACAACCTGAAACAAATCGGCCTCAGCACGATGCTGTATGCAGACGATTCCAACGGCGATTTGGTTGGGGATACGATCGGGATGCCGGGGCAGCGCACCGGCGACGATGACGACGTGAATTTCCTGTTTCCTTCGTATGCGCCGAACTTGAACAGCTTCATTTGCCCGAGCACCCAGAACACGATCACCAATGAGCTGATCGTTTACACCTCCGGACGCAAATACGTGAAAGACTTGTTGGATAACTGCCAGAATGGCCGCGGGGCGGGCCGGGGCATCAGTTATGAAGTGGACGGAGCAATGATTGTGTCCGGTATCCCCCGGAAGAAGGCGGAGAGAACGGTCGACAGCTTTATCCTGACGATCAATACGGCGAATCGCGGCATGAAACCCGGCCCCTCGCGCATCCAGATCATTCACGACCAAGATGACCAACTCCCCACGGTGCCCGGCAGTATCAACAATACCCTGGATAAGACGGACAATCACGGAGCCGCCGGCCAGAACGTCATCTATTGCGACGGTCATGCCGCCTGGCTCTCCGCGAAGAACTTCATTGACGATTACAACATTTCCAACGATGACAACCGCACGAAATAGGTCGCACTCGGATTCCCCCGACTTCTCAACAAACACCCGACAAAACACCACAACAAGCATCCCATGAAAACCAAAACCCTGTTAGTTTCTGCGGCGGCGTTCCTGCTGGCCGCTTCAGCCCTCCTTGCCGACGTTCGCGAAGGCTTGGTGGCCTACTGGCCGATGAACACCGCCCCCGGCTCCGGCTCCATGACCACGCCTGACGTTGTGGCTGCCAACGACCTCCAAGGCCCGCTCAAAGATGGCACTACGGCGCTCGTGGCGGGACGGCATGGCAACGCCGTGACGTTCACCGGCAACACCAGCGACTATCTTTACCTCCTCCCGGTCGGCGACACCGGTTTGCCGGTCGCCAAGCAGGGCAGTTGGTCCTATTGCGTGTGGGTGAACGGCGCCAGCGGCCAAGTTAATCAAAGCACTTATTTCGCGGAGACGACCTCTGGCACTTCGACCCAATGGCGGTTTGGGATGGAGTCGGATGGCACGACCAAGACCCGGACCATAATCCGTGATACCGGTGGCAGTTTGAAGGTTAATGCGGTGCTCGGCAATACGAACACTTTGGACAGCACCTGGCACCATATCGCCTACACCTACGACATTAACGCTCCCTCCAACCAGTTCCGTGTTTATGTGGACGGCGAATGCATCTCCACGAACACCTTCACGTACGGGCAGAATGCGGCCTCGTTCAATCAGATCGGCGTTGGTGCGCTGGTGCGGAACACGGTAGCCGTGCCCTTTACCGGTGCTGTGGACGACTTGGCACTCTGGGCGCGTGCGCTCAGTCAGAGCGAAGTTCAGGATGTCATGAACAACAGCATTGCCACCCCTATTCCGGCCTTTGCGCCCACCGTGACCGTCAACCCGAAGGGTGCGACCAACCTGTTAGAGGGGGACAGCTTTACCTTGTCTGGGCTCTGCACCGGGACCCGCCCGTTTTCCTACCAATGGATGAAGGACGGCACCAATTATCCCGGCCCCGATGCAAATTCGTTGCCGCTGTCAAACATGACCACCAACGACAACGGGCTGTATCAGCTTGTTTTCAACAATACTGGCGGCAGTGCCACCAGCACCGTCGCGCAAGTGACAGTGAACGCCTTTGGCAGTCCGAATCTCACCAACGGCATCATCGCTTATTATCCGTGTGATACCATCGTGGCGGGCAAGTCGCCCGAGCTGGTCGCCGCCTATGACATGCCGCTTTTCGGCGGCATGAACGCCACCAACATTGTGGCGGGCAAATGGGGCAATGCCTTGAATTTCGACAAGTCCGTTCCGCAGTATGGGAAAAAGGTGTTTGCTCCCGGAGATGGCTTGCCGGGCATCCGCAGAACCAACGTGACCTATTCCGTATGGGTAAAGAACGTGCCGGTAAGCTCATTCCAGCTTGGCGAGGCCTCTTCACTGGAAGCCTCCACATTCCATGGGTTTGGCGGCGTAGGTGGTTCTCAGCTTCGCATGTATATTCGCAACTCAGGGGGAAGCGTCTATAGCGACACTTACGTATCTTCTGTTTGGGACGATACCTGGCATAATGTAATTTACTCTCAACACGACATCGGTGGCGGGGCGCTGGCAGCACAGCTTTACGTTGATGGCGCCTTGGTTGCCACCCCTGCCACGGCGATCGCTTCGCTAGCGCCGGACTCACTGGGATTTTGCATCAACCCCCGGTCAACGCTGGGCAGCGCTTCCGGCGGCGGCATTGATGAGGTGGTCTATTGGAACCGCGTGCTGTCTCAGGCGGAAATCGCCCTGGTCCAGACCAGCTACATCACCAATCCTCCCAGTCTGCTGCCGCCCCTAGCCATCACGTCGTTCAAGGCGGATCTCGCCGCCGTGGCAAGTGGTGATTCCACAATGCTGCGCTGGGACGTGCCCGGCAACATCACTTCGGCAACGATCAGCAGCGGTGTCGGGGACGTGACGGCTCGGACCACCGCTGCCGGTGGCACCACGAACATCGCGGTCAGCGTGACCAACACGACCACCTACACGCTTACGATTACGCGCGGCGTTGAAACCGCCAGCAAGAGCGTCACCATCGGTGCGGTGAAAGGCGTCGCGGCGGGTTGGAGCCTGTTGGACAACTTCGACTTCTACAAGCCCGGGGTTTTGACGACCAATGGAACCTGGAATGCGATCGCGACCCCGGACACGTTGATGGTGGTGCAGCCGACAAACCAAAATCATCTGGCTGCTTGCTACGCCCTCGATGGCAATGGTAGCGGTGGTATTCTGAACCTTCAGGGACTGGCCGTGACCGCCGGTCAGGCCCGCACGCTGTTCTTCCGCATGACTCCCCAAGGCACCCCGGCCGCAGACGTTTCGCACCTGATCGGTATCACGGAGCGGGTGGGGACCTTCATGTATACTATGTTTGCGAATAACAGCGGCCCGTTGGCATACCCGAGATGGGATTTCGCCAACAGCGCTTGGTGGATGGGTGTCAGCTCTGGGGGTAGTTATTCTTACGACATGACCGGGCTTGTTACCGATGCCGTTTACAAGGTCTGGATTGATGTCACCAATGTGCCCATTGTGAACGTGCCTGGTGAACGGGTAATGCCTGACGAAGAAGATCTCTTCTCGGTTTATATCCAGAAGGAAGGCGATCCAAGCCGCACGGCGCTGTTCGAGAATCTCCCCAGCGACCGTTTGCTCAACACCATAGACGATTTCACCGGGACACACTATCCCGATGATATCATCAACAAGCTCTATCTCATGGGTGCTAGTCTGACCGGAGAGATTTTGTTCGACGACATCTACCTGAGCAAGACCGGCATTCTCGCCACGACTCCGATTGGGGCTGGCTATGCCGGCCCGGCACCCACGCTCCAAATTCAGTGGTCCGGCAGCCAATGGCAGGTCGTCTTCCAAGGCAAGCTGCTGGAAGCCCCTTCGGTCAATGGGCCGTGGACTGACGTGACCGGCGCGACTTCGCCATACCCGGTCACAATGACCAGCGGGCTGAAGTTCTATCGTGCTGTCAGCAACTAGGTGGTTGGATAAGGTTGGGTTCATCGCCGGGGCAGTCGGTTCAACGACTGCCCCGGCCCATCTGGGGAGCGGAAATCGAATCTACAAATGAACGGCAAAGAATCAGCAAGGAGGATTGTTGGCGCTTCACCCGTCCCGTCGAAAGCGAGTTGGGTCTCTCCTTTCGTATCGGGGCTGCTGATCTTCTGCGGGCTCTTGAACGCCGCCGAACTTGACGGCAATAATTACTTCAACGTCCGCAATTACGGCGCGGTTGGCGACGGAAAGAATCTGGACAGTCCGGCGGTGGACAAGGCCGTTCAGGCGGCATCCGCTGCGGGCGGCGGTACCGTTTATGTCCCGGCTGGAACCTATCTCAGTGGCAGCATCCATCTCACGAACAACATCCATCTGTTGCTTGACGCGGGCGCGGTGATTCTGGGCGAGAAGTGGAATAGCGAGGCCTACGACCCGACGGAGCCTTACACCCTCGGCGCTTATCAGGACGGCGGCCATTCCTTTTTCCACAACAGCCTCATCTGGGGCGAGGGCCTCACGAATGTTTCCATTACCGGCCCGGGCATGATCAATGGCGGCGGCCTCACGACATGGGAGGGGAAGTTGGACGAAAAGATCGGATTCAACCAGAAGCCGCCGTTCCCCAAGGATGGCGGTGGGCCGGTTCAGGCCGCCAACAAGGCCATCGCGCTCAAGCTCTGCCGAGGTGTTCTCATCCGTGACGTGACGATCTTTCACGGCGGTTGGTTCGCCATTCTCGTCACCGGCTGTGACAACGTCACGATTGATAATGTGACGATAGATACGAATCGCGACGGCATGGACATTGATTGCTGCCGCAATGTCATGGTCTCGAACTGCCGCGTGAACTCACCGATTGACGATGGCATCTGTCCCAAGAGCACGCACGTGCTGGGTGCGCCCCGGCTCACCGAGAACCTCACCATCGTCAACTGCCAGGTTTCCGGCTTCGAGGAAGGCACGCTGCTCGACGGCACACTGAAGCCGGCGAAGAGCGGGTTCGGGCGCATCAAATTCGGCACGGAATCCAGCGGCGGCTTTCGCAACATCACCGTGGCGAACTGCACGTTCCGCAGTTGCCGCGGACTCGCGCTGGAGGAAGTGGACGGTGGCATTCTGGAGAATTTTACCATCAACAACCTCACGATGATGGATGTGCGCGACTACGCCATCTATATCACGACCGGCAAGCGCAACCGCACGCCCAACCTTACGACCAATAGCCGCCTCAGTAACATTTTGATCTCCAACGTCATCGTGGATGGCGTGGACAAGATGAGCGGCATTCAAATCATGGGCCTGCCCGAACAGCCCATCGAAGGCGTGCGGTTGGAAAATATCCGGCTCACGAGCAAAGGCGGGGGCAAGACCAATGACGCCGCCCTCACTCCCAAGGAAGTGGGCGCGGGCTATCCCGAACCGAGCATGCTCGGGACGCTGCCGGCCTATGGAATCTTTGCGCGCCACGTCCGCGATTTAGAATTGGCCAACATCCATTTGAACTTTCAGACGAACGATTTTCGCCCGGCAGCGTTTTTTGCCGACGTTGACGGACTGGAGATTGATAATCTCAAACCGCAGGTGGCCGCGGGCGTGCGCGCCGCCGTCATTTCGGCGGACGTGCGCAGCTTGACCATTCGCGATTCCCCGGCGTTTGAGTCTGCGAAGTAATAGCTGCGTATGTAAATGTTGCGACGGCAAAACGGTTATGAAAACCAATCCTACTTATCCCATTATGAAAAAACTCCCACTCTTCGTTTTTGCATTGTGTGTGGCGGTGTTGCTCCAAGGCTGCGACCACAAAGGCGGCGCGACCGCCAACGGCCCAACCCCTTCACCAAAAAAGTTGCGGCTGGCCTTTGTCGGCAGCAGTTCGAGTGATTACTGGTCAATCGTGCAACTGGGTTGCGAACAAGGGGCGCGGTATCTCGGCGACGTGGACTTGAGTTTCCGCGTTCCTGCCGAGCTCACGGCCAAGGCGCAGCAGGAAATAGTGAGTGCCCTCGTCGCGGACGGCGTGGACGGCATCGCCATCAGTCCCATTGACGCTGAAGACCAGACGGAATTCCTGAACCACATCGCCGCTAAAACGCTCTTGGTCTGCGCAGACAGCGACGCGGAAAAAAGCCAGCGCACTTGTTACCTCGGCACGGACAATGTAGCTGCCGGAACGCAGGCGGCGGAATTGGTCAAAGCCGCGCTGCCCCAAGGCGGTAAAATCATCTTATTCGTCGGCTATCCGAACGCGCAAAATACGAAAGACCGAATCCAAGGCCTCCAAACCGGATTGGCCGGATCGAACATTCAGATCATTGACACGCTTACGGATGGTCACAACAGCGTCACGGCCCACGCAAACGTGCAGAGTGCGCTGACGAAGTTTCCCGACGCTGCGGGCCTCATCGGTCTTTACGGCTACCACGGACCGGCGATTCTTGCCGCCGTGCGCAGCGCGGGCAAAGCCGGGCAAGTGAAAATCGTTTGCTTTGATGAATACAGCGACACGCTGGCCGGAATTGCCGCCGGAGATATTTACGGCTCGGTTGTCCAAAAGCCCCTCAAGCTTGGCTATGAAACCATCATCCGCATGGAAAAATATGTTCGCGGCGACGAAACGCAGTTCGCCGGCCGAAAAATCCTCTTCGATTCACGAACCGTCACCAAAGACAATGTCGCGGCTTTTCAAGCCCGCCTGAATTCCTTCATGCACCAAAAAGCTCCAGAAGAGTAAAGCAAATGGGGGGAAGCCCTTTCTGGGTAATGAGGTTCAACTCAGACCGCCATGCACTCTGAATTCTAGCTGAAATCGCTTTGTATTCCGTTTTGTATCCCGCGTGCGAGAAATTGCGACCAAAAGAGTCCCGATGAGGGCGCTTGAACAAATCAGGGTGGGTCAGCCAGTCCCTGACAGTCCAATTGGTTCCGCATTAGTCTGGGAATATAAGAAGAGCCGCCCTCCGCTGAGCGCCGCACTCCTGTCAGATTGAAGGCCCAATACGAAATCCTGGCGGAGCTTGACCAGGGCGCTTTCGGCGCTGTTTACATGGCCCACGACGGGCATTTGGACAAAGTGGTAGCCGTAAAACAGTTGACCAACGCGGATCCAAAGGTGCTTCGCGATGAGGCCCGAATCCTTTCGGAACTGCGGCACGAAAACATTGTCGGGTTTCGGCAGCTCTTTCCTGAAGATGGCCAGTGGTTCATGGTCATGGATTATGTGAAAGGCGGAAGCCTTGCGAAGTAGTTTCGGGACAAACGGCTCTATGAAGGAGACCCGAAGGGCACACTTGAACGCATGCTCAGTTTTGCAATTCAGTTTGCCGAAGGGCTGGGATTCGCTCATCGCCACGGGGTTATTGATCAAGATGTCAAACCTGGCAATGTTTTGATTGACGTCTCGGTAGAGTCTACCGGCGTCGCCGCAGGCATTGCGTTCTGGACTGGCAAGCGCGAATCGGCTGCGCTTGTGCCCTCCAAGTTGGATCATCCCCGGCGATTGATTCCGTTCCGTCTCACGGAGCTGACATTGCGGTAGACCGAGCAACCTAGTCGCTGACCCTCAAGGTGCCGGAATAATCTCGATCCCGTTGATCTCCGGATTGTCCACTCCGCTCTCGAACGTGATGTCGAGCTTGCCGTCGGCGATATCCACATTGACCGTATCAACGTAGGCGCGGCGCGGGCCCCCAGCTTTCGCCCAGACATCAAAATCCTTGAACTCCCGGCCTTCGACCTTGAAGGAAAAGACCCGACCCTCCGGACCGTTGACCCCATCCCAGGTTTCGGCGAAATGAAGTTTCACGACATACTTGCCATTATGCAGTGGATGGGAGAAGGAACTCATTCCCCAATGTTCGCTGCGATATATCCCAGCGTTCTTCGTGTTCTCAATCTTCATGTCGTCCTCGCGGACCGAAAATTCACCACCTTCAAAGCCGCGATCCGAAAGCCAGTTGTTTCCGGCAGCATCTATGAAATTGGTGCGTGAACCGGCATCGATGCGGACTGCTGTACCCATCGGGGGAAGCGATGCTAGCTGAAGGGGATCGGCGGACACAGTAGTTGGCACTGGCGTAACGGGCACAACATATGCCGGCAGCGAAAGCCAAGAGCCGCGCCGCGGAGATGAAAGCCGCGGGCCTGGCTTACTTTGCAACCTGGGAAAAGGAACTGGCCCAGTTAAAGAATCCGGAAAACAAGAACCTGGCCATGCAACAACGGGCCAAGCTGCAAGCCATCTTCGACAGCATCAAGACCGTTGCGGAGCCGTTGAAAGCCCAGTTCGATCCCTGGCTCTCCGACTTGCAGGACTTGCAGAAATATCTGAGCAACGACCTGACAATCTCGGGTGTGGATGCTGCAAAACCCCTGTTTGCCAAAACCCAGAAAGAGGGCTTCGAAGTGCAGAAATCTATGGACGCCCTGGTGGCGGAACTCAACACCGTGGCCGCCACGCTAACCCCGGCGAATGTGCCGGCCAAGAAGTAGCGCGATTTCCGACGCCACGAACCCAAAGCCAACCATCACGCAAGCGAGATGATTCGATTGTGAAACACGCGGGCCGTCTCTCCCGAGGCGGCCCGCGACTTCACCCGCGAAACACTCAAGTTCGTTACCCAACAAATCAAAAGACCGTTATGAGAATGACCCACAAACAAAACTTCATCGCTACTGCGCTCATCTGCGCTCTCGGCGCCTCCACGGCCTCCGCGCAAACTGAATTTCGCTTCAATCGCTCCTTCACCCTCGCCCCCCGCAGACACCGCCGCCTCCAACGGCGGCGGCCAGGGTGAGGCCGCGGCTGACGAGCAGGCCGAGCTGGCCAAGAAACTCAACAACCCCGTTGCCAACCTCATCTCCGTACCCACCCAGAACAACTGGGACTTCGGCATCGGTTCCGCCAACGCGATGAAATATATGGCCAACATCCAGCCGGTCATTCCCATTCCCATCAGTGAAGATTGGAACGTCATCGTCCGCACCATCCTGCCGGTGATCTACGCTGAATCCCCCACGGGCGGCAGCTCGACTTCTGGCCTGGGCGACACCACGCAAAGTTTCTTCTTTTCACTCAAGAATCCGGTCGGCGGCTGGATCCTGGGCGCCGGGCCGGTGATGTATTATCCCACGGCGACCGAGAGCGCACTGGGCGCGGGCAAATGGGGCGCGGGGCCGACCATTGTGGCGCTGCGGCAGGAGCACGGATTCACGTACGGGATTCTGGCGAACCAGATCTGGTCCGTGGCGGGCTGGGGTGATCAGGACATCAGCGCCACCTACCTCCAGCCGTTCGTTTCCTTCACCACGAAGACCTACACCACGTTCGCGCTCAACACCGAGTCCACCTACAACTGGGAAGCGGATGAGTGGACGGTGCCGCTGAATTTCATGGTTCAGCAGTTGGTAAAAATCGCCGGCCACCCCGTCGCCTTCCAGGTCGGCTACCGCTACTACGCCGAGAAACCCAGCGGCGGCCCGGACTGGGGTTTGCGTTTTGCCATCACCTTCCTGTTCCCGAAATGAAACGTCAGGCGTACAGACAAAAGCAAAACCCCCTCGCACGCTCAACAAGATCTCGACCTGGGGTGGCGGTTTGGATTCACCGTCATCTACGGCGCGGTGTCCCCGGTGCAACCGCCGCGCATCGGCAGGTTCGCGAGATGTAATCGGCCTCGATTGTGAAACACGCGGGCTGTCTCCCCCGAGGCGGCCCGTGACTTCACCAGCGATCTATGGAAGAGAGATAGACATCTGTTTCACCAAAGATAAACCGAGTTAGTGCTCGCTGGTCATTGCCAATTCGTGCCTGGCACTTATGGGCAAAGCTGTTTGACCCAGCGGCCCATCTTTCGGAAAATCAACCATGACTTGGATAACCGTTCTGTGGCCGATGGCGATCGGCGCCTGCGTCACGATGGGGTTGATCCAATTGCGGGTGGGTCTCCGCCGCACGCCGGGCAGCGCCCCCTTGCTATTCGCCCTGAATGCGTTCGTAGTGGCGGTTTATGCCGGTTGTGAACTGGCGCTGGCTGTCGCCGACAGCCCGGCCCAATATCTGGCGTGGCTGCGTTGGCTGGACATCATGGCGGCGTTGCAGGTGGTGACGACGTCTGCCTTCGTGTGGAGCTTCTTCGGCACCGGCAGAAAATGGCTCGCGTTGCTGGCTGCCGGCCTGTCGTGTCTGGCCGTGACCGCCGATTTGCTGCCGCAGCCAAAACTGGTTTACCTCCATCTCACCGGCATCCGGAAGCTGCCGACTTTTGGTGGGGCGACTTACACAGTTGCGGACGGGGTGGAGAATCCGTGGAATGCCGTGTTCTACCTAGGCGTCCTGCTGCTCGTGGTGTTCGTGGCGGATGCGTCGGTCACCCTCTGGCGCCGCGGCGCACGCCGCCGGGCGTCCGTGGTCGGGGGCACCATCACCTTTTTTGTTCTGGCGGGCGGCACGCAAGCGGCGCTGGTGGATACCGGAATCCTCCGGACGCCCTACCTCCTCAGTTTTGCCTATCTGGCCATACTCGTGGCCATGGGAATGGAGTTGAGTGAAGACGCCTTGCGCGCAGCGAAACTTGCGAGCGACCTGCTGGAAAGCGAGCAGCGGATGTCGCTGGCGGTGGACGCGGCGCAGCTTGGGCTGTGGATCGGGGATATTCCGACCCAGCGTGTCTGGACGAGTGAGCAATGCAACCGGCTCTTCGGGTATCCTCCCAATATCGTATTGAGTCTGGCCGATCTCCGCGCCCGCGTGCATCCGGAGGACCGCGCCTTGCGGGAGCGCGCCATCGAGCAGGCCCTGGCCGGCACGAACCAGTGCGATACCGAATACCGCGTCCAGCTCCCGGACGGCACGGTGCGGTGGCTGACCTCGGTCGGTCGCATGGAACGCGGCGTCAGCGGCAAACCAACGCGCATCCTAGGCGTGGTGGCAGATATCACCGGGCGGCGCCGGGCGGAAGCCGAAGCGCGCGAGCTGGGCGGGCGCCTGATTAGCGCGCAGGAGGCGGAACGCCGCCGGATCGCCCGCGATTTGCACGACGACTTGAGCCAGCGCCTCGCGCTGCTTTCCGTCGAATTGGAAATGCTCGGGCAAAAGCCCCCGGTCGAACGCGATGCCATCGCGGAGCGGATGGAGGAATTTTCCGGGATGGTGAAACACCTTTCGTCCGACGTCCACCGGCTCGCTCATGAGTTGCATCCTGCCAAACTGGACCAACTGGGGCTGGTGGCGGCGGCGCGCGGATTTTGCAGGGAGCTGGCGGCGACGCACGAAATCGCCATCACGTTTGAGTCGAAGGAGACCCTGCGCGAACTGCCGAAGGAGGTGGCGCTGTGTCTTTATCGGATCACCCAGGAGGCGCTGCAAAATGTCATCAAGCACAGCGGAGCGACGAGCGCTCAGGTGGAACTGGGCGTGGACGCGAACAATCTTCAGCTCCGCGTCACCGACGACGGTCAGGGTTTTGATTCCTCGGCCATGCCCGTCAACGGCGCGTTGGGCATCGTCAGCATGCGCGAACGTGTGCGCATGGTGCAGGGAGAGTTGACCATCCACTCCCGCCCGGGAGCGGGGGCGCAGATCGAAGTGCGGGTGCCAATCGCCACGCGAGCCAGCGGGGCCGAACGGTAGTCAACTGCATGTAGGTCAGGCTTCCAGCCTGACGGTTGCCGGGGCATCCCTGCCCCGTGTTTCAGGCGGCAGGATGCCGCCGGAACCGGCAGACAAGATGTCGGCCCTACATCCGTTTGAACTCCTGACACGGGGAATTGATTTGAACCAGTTGCCGCGCTAAGCTCCGTTTGCCGTGGCCAAACACTCCAAAGCTCTGTTGCCGCATCGCCCACGCGTGCTGCTGGCGGATGACCACACGATGCTGCTGGATGCCTTCTGGCGTCTGCTCGAACCGGAGTTCGAAGTCGTGGGCACGGCTTCCGATGGCCGCGCGCTGATAGAGCTTGCCCTGGCCACCAATCCGGAGGTTGTCGTCCTCGACATCGCGATGCCGCGCTTGAACGGGATGGAGGCTGCGGCGCAACTCCGGCGGCGGCTGCCCGAAGTGAAAGTGGTCTTCCTCACCGTGAATGAAGACCCGGACGTTGCCGCCGAAGCGGTTCGTTTGGGCGCGTCGGGTTATTTGCTCAAGAGTTCCGCGTCTGGCGAGTTGATCTCCGCCATTGGGATGGCACTGGCCGGCAAGGCTTATATCACTCCGCTGATCACCAAGGGCAAACCGCTCCGGTTGTTCTTGAGCCAATCGGGAAAGCCCGCTGCCGACAAGCTCACCGCCCGCCAACGCGAGGTGCTGCAATTGCTGGCCGAGGGCCGTTCGATGAAAGAGGTGGGTGACATTTTGAACCTGACACCCCGCACGGTGGCCTTTCATAAATACACCATGATGGAGACGCTTGGTTTCAAGACGGGCGCTGAACTGGTGCAGTATGCCGTCGAGCATCGCATCGTGTCCCCGCGCGCGTAGCCGTGTTCCGTAGGGGCAGGCATCCTGCCTGCCGGTGGCAGCGGCTTCCAGCGGCGAGCTGGTTTTGGGTTATTCCTCGTCATTGCAACTGCGAGCAGGATGCTCGCAGAACCGGCCGGCTGGAAGCCTGCCCTACGCCTGCCACCTGTCAATTCTGACAGTAGTCGCTTTCCTGGTTTCTGCACACAATCCGTCCCGTCTTTGTGAAAACCGAAGCCCCACTCCCACGCCTGCTGCTGGCGGATGACCACCCAGCCCTGCTCGAACAGATTGCCCGGCTGCTGGCTTGCGAGTTTGAAATCGTCAGCACGGTCGGTAACGGGCTGGACGTGATTGAGGCAGCGGCGCGGCTGGATCCTGACGTGGTGATCCTCGACATCACCATGCCAGGTCTGGACGGCATCCAAACCGCGTACCGCCTCCGGCAGGCTGGTTGTCGCGCGAAAGTGGTGTTCCTCACAGTGCATGACGATGCTGATTATGTGCGGGCGGGAATGGAGGCAGGCGCCGCCGGCTACGTCGTCAAGGCGCGCCTGGCCGCCGATCTCATTCCGGCCCTGCACGCCGTCCTGGCGGGAAGGTGCTTTGTTTCGCCCGCCACAAAGTATGTCGCCCAACCATGAACTGAGCTCCGGTCCAAACAATCTGTCCGCAGTAAACCAAACAAACCGGACGAGCAAACAAGCCAGCGAAAACAAAACAACACAAACGGAGAATAGCATGAAACGAAAACTACTAAAACACGGTCTGACCGTGCTGACCGCTGCGGCGGCGCTGCTGTGCGCCACCGTTCCGGCGCACGCGGCGGACAAGAAACCCAACATCCTGTTCATCATGGGCGATGACATCGGCTGGATGCAGCCGAGTTGCTATCATCGCGGCTTGATGGTCGGGGAAACCCCGAACATTGATCGTATCGCCCGCGAAGGCGGGATGTTTATGACCTACTACGCCCAGCAAAGTTGCACGGCGGGGCGCAATGCCTTTATTACCGGCATGAATCCGCTGCGCACGGGCATGATCCCGCCGCAGTTGCCCGGCAGCCCGAGCTACCTGCAACCCGGCACGCCGTTCCTCGCCAAGTTCCTGCTCGATCAAGGCTACAACACCGGCCAGTTCGGCAAGAACCACTTGGGCGACCATCCCGACGCCTTGCCGACGGCGCACGGCTTCCAGGAATACTGGGGCTACCTCTACCATCTCGACGCGATGCAGCAGGTGAGCTTCCCGGACATCAACAGCAGTCCGACTGTGCAGGGCATCGCGCCGCCGTGCGTGCAGGAACCGATCCCCGGAATCCCTCCGGTGGCAGGTGCGGTTGACCCGAAGACCGGCACCTGCCTGACCCCGCCGCGCCCCATCATCTGGGGCAAATCCTCCGATGGCACGGCTAAGAACGCCACCTACAAGGACGAGGGCGTGATCACCTTGGAGCGCTCGAAAGGGCTGGAAGAGGAAGTCTCGGCCAAGACTATTGACTGGCTGGACCGCAATGACCCCAAGAAGACCGGCAAGCCGTTCTTCTGCTGGTATAACACCGTGCGCATGCACATCACCACCGTGCTCCCGCAGAAGTATCTGGACATGATCGGAACCACGGGCGGCAAGGACTGGGGCATCAACGAAGCTGGCATGAAGCAGATGGACGACAACATCGGCTACGTCCTCGCCAAGCTCGAAGCTATGGGTGAGTTGGACAACACCATCATCGTCTGGACCACCGACAACGGGGCCGAAGTGACCACTTACCCGGACGGCGGCGTCACCCCCTTCAAGGGCGGCAAGTGCACCACTTGGGAAGGTGGCATGCGCGCGCCGTGCGTCATTCGCTGGCCAGGCGTCATCAAGCCGGGCACGGTCTTCAAGGAAATCTTCGCGTCGCAGGACTGGTTGCCCACGTTCGTGGAGATCGCCGGCGGGGCCAAGGGCAACGCGCTGAATGAGCAAATCATGGCCGGCAAGTATCCGGGCATCGTGAAGACCAAGCTCGACGGCTTCAATCAGCTCGAATACCTCACGGGCAAGTCGGCCATGTCGGCCCGCAACACCTTCTTCTACTATGGCGGCTCCACGCCGTCGGCGGTGCGTTACAAAAACTGGAAGATGTATTACACCATGATGCCTTCGGCCGGTGTCTCGGCCATCACTGGGTCCGCAACTACCTACGCGTGGACGCAGGTGGACAACATCATGCGTGATCCGTTCGAGAATGCCGTCGGGGACAATCCCAAGTCAGCGACGGCTCAAGGCGGCTCGCTCGGCTCCCCAAGCACCGCATATGTCTATGACTGGAACATGCTGCCCCTGGGCCAGGTTTTGTGGGAGAAGGAACTCATGTCCTACATCCCGTTCCCGCCCTTGCAGGCGCCGGAAACCTTCAACCTCGTCCAAGTGCTGGCCGATGTGCAGAAGGCCCGGAGCGTCGGTCGTTCCAGCGATTAGGCCATCGGTTCGATTGTGAAACACGCGGGCTAGCTCTCACGAGGTGGCCCGCGACTTCACCAGCGAAACAACCAAGTTCGTTGGCCGACAAAACAAAACGAGAAAGAAAGACAGTCATGAAAACACACCGGATCATCACCAGCATCGCGTGCGCGGCGGCTCTTCTGGCCCTCGGCGCCGGTTGTGCCACCGCCCAACCCTCCTCAGGCCACGCATTGCCCTCCTGGAACGAAGGCCCAGCCAAGCAGGCCATCGTCGAGTTCGTTGCCAAAACCACCAAACCCGGCTCGGCTGATTTTGTGCCGCCGGCCGAACGCATCGCCACCTTTGATCAGGACGGCACGCTCTGGGTTGAGCATCCGATGTATTCGCAGGTGATGTATTGCCTCGAACGCGTGCCGGCACTGGTCAAAGCCAAGCCGGAACTCGCCAAGGTCGCACCTTTCAGCACCGTGCTGGAACTGCTCCACGGCGACCGTGCCGCGATGGAGAAGCTGAACATGGACGATCTCCTGAAAATCCTCGCCGCCACCTCCACCGGCATGTCGGTCGAGACCTTTCAAGCCGAGGCGAAGCAGTGGCTCGCGGAAGCCAAAGACCCGCGTTGGAAAAAGCTGTTCACCGAACTGACCTATCAGCCGATGCAGGAAGTCCTGAAATACCTGCGGGCGAACGGATTCAAGACCTACATCGTCACCGGCGGCGGGCAGGACTTTGTGCGTGTTTATTCGGAGAAGGTCTATGGCATCCCGCCCGAGCAAGTCGTCGGCAGCGCGGGTGCGACCACGTATGGTTACGACAAGAACGGTAAACCGCTTCTGACCAAGGAGCCGAAGCTTCTACTCAATGACAACGACGCCGGCAAACCCGAAGGCATCCACCTGATGATCGGCCGCCGACCGGTCGCGGCGTTTGGCAATTCGACCGGCGACCAGCAGATGCTCGAATACACCAAGGCCGGCAGCGGCGCGCGGCTCTGCATGTTGGTGCT
>JADLHS010000045.1 GCA_020848635.1 Limisphaerales bacterium | reverse complement strand
TCACAGCATCGCGCCACTGCGCCACGTCCTCAACTTTTTCGCGCTGATAGATCTTATGGATCAATTCCGAAGCATGATTGACCAGCCGCATTGCCGCTTCACGCGGTACCCCGGCACGGCGCAGCCGATTGACATAAGTGACGCGCAGGCAATGAAAACAAAGGTGTGGCTTGTTGATCTTGATGAAGAATTGCTGCCAGCGGCGCGAGGGTTGGAATGGAAACTCGACGGTAAACTTCCGATTCGTCTTGCACAGGCGTTCAAACAAAGGTCTTAGCCCAGTCGGCATCGGGATCGAAAACGCCCGATCTTCGCCGCCCTTCGGGGATGGAAATGTGATCTTATTCTCTGTGAAATCAATACAATCGAGCGGGAGTCGAGTTTCTCGCAACCGACACCCGGTATGCAGCGAAATGGCAAAAGTGATTTGCATCCACTCCGGTTCGACCTGGATGGCTTCGCGAATTTGGCGGATTTCTGCGTCGGTGAGCTCGGGTTTCTTGCCCGCTTTTTCACGCTTCAGTTTTAGGCTTACCAGTGGATTGGCATCTGCGTGGCCAAGTCGCACGGCTTCACCCATGATCATGGCCAACAGTTTCAATTCCAGCACGGCAGTATTACGTCCTACGGTCTTGCCGGTTTTCTTTTTGAAGTTCGTGCGCCAGTCGATGTATTCGAGGGCGACGCGATAGCTGATCGCGCGCGGTGAGTGGAATCGTCGGGTTTGTAGCCACAGGGACAACCATTTCCAGGCATCAACGTAGCGCTCCAAGGTGCGGGGATTCGCGCAATGCCGGTCCAGATACTTTAGAACCCAAGTGTCCCAGTTTTCGCTATTGACCACGGGCACGCGATGATGTTCCTTGGCTTCCAGCTCGGCGCGCAGCGCCTTGGCCTTGGCGGTGTCGTTAGGATCGTCAGCCCGCAACCCGGTAGAACGGTGGATTTCCTTTTGGTCGGCATCCAAAAAGACCACATACCAGAACGGCGAGCGGTTCTTGCGGTAAAGATACGCCATAGCGAGTGCAAGTAGTGCAAGTAACTAAACAGAAAGCAACTCAAAAAGCCCAAGAAAAAGGCCACTGTTCACCACTTTAAACCACTAATCTAGTAACGAGGGTTCGATTCCCTTCACCCGCTCCAATCTCAGAACAAAATGTCCGCTCTATCCGCCAAGAAACCGCAGCGCAGCCGTCCACAGGACGACAAGGAGCGGTATTATCTCCTGCCCGGTCAAGGGGGTGCCAGTTACCGGCGCAAACAGCGTTTCATCCTCAAGTCCTCGCTCATTGTCGGCGTCATCGTCTCGGGCATCCTAGCGCTGGTAATGTATCTTGTTTACCGTCCGCCCCACTGAACCCGATGACGCGTTCAAACCAAGCCCCGAATGGGGTTTGAACCGCAGGCAACTACGAGAGCAGGGAAATCGCCCGAAGCCTCGTTCCACTCAGTTGTTCAATGGTTTCAATCCCACTTTGCTGCGTTTCCAGCGCCCGACTTTGTGTCCTCCGTCTGCTCCCACTACGCTGGATCGGTGCTGGGGTTTATCTGCAGAGCATGGCCTACCGGCAATACGCGACGCGAATGAATCCCGGCTTGTCCTCAAAGGCCGCGGCCCTTATTTGTCTCGAATCCGACTGCTGGGGACGGCCTTTTCATGTGACTTCTCCAAGCCAAAACCGTATTTCTCTTGCTGGGTTCGATGAATGACACCAATGGAAGAACAATCCGCCGGCGCCCAAGCGGCGTCGGTGGCAGCATCTCGACGTTTTTGGGTGCGGTCGCCGTCGGTTTAGGGCTTCTGCCCGAGGCGGGGTCGAGCATGACTCAGGGTCACATTGTTGCCAGCCCTTCGGTGCCCGCCTACGAAAAACTCGCCGCCGGCCCCTGGCGCAACCGGCCGGTTCAGGGAAAGCCATTCTGGTTCACGTTGGGCGGCGGGGACGAAAGTCCAGTCCACATGGCCACGCTCAAACAGCATTCCATTGCCGACGCGGGCCTGGCCAGCTACGGAGTGGCCGAGTGGGAATACTCATTTCACCACCTCAAGAACGGGGCCCTCGACGGTGCGGGCTACAAACACTACGGCGGGTATCCGCAACCGCCGCGCACACGCACCGAAGCCGCCGAAGTGGTCAAGGCGTACTTCAACCGGCTGGCCGGCGACGCCCGCGCCAAAGCGAGGCCGGAGGAACTCCGGCTGTTCAGTTCGATCAATGGGCATTATTGTTATCAGCACTACGCCTGCGAATGGGGTGCGGACATTGTGGGCAGCGAGGTTGGTGAGAATATCAACAGCACGCAGGCGCACATCGCCTTCACCCGCGGGGCTGCCCGGCAATATGGCAAACCATGGCTCATTGATTTTTCATCCTGGTACGGCCCCTCCATGTATGACGAGGACCCTCGGAAAACCTGGGGCGAATACTCGGGGCCGGAACGCGGCCATTCCCTGAGCTTGCACCAGCGCACGTATTACGTCGCCTACCTGGCGGGGGCCGAAGTTGTGGTCGCGGAGGGCGGCTGGCTCAATTTCTTCCGCAGTCAGTCGCCCGGCCCCGATGGCACGCTGCCGCTCTCGCGGTTGGGCGAAGCTGGCGCGCGGTTCTACGCATTCACGAAACGTTACTCCGACCGGGGCATTCCGTACACGCCCGTTGGGTTGTTGATTGATCCACTCCATGGGATCTTCCCCGGCTTCGGCGAAAAGCTCGCGTGGAATGCCTTTCCCTATTCGCCAGGCGACCAGCGCATTCTGAATCTCTGGGAGGCCTTTTTCCCCGAGAGCCTCGATGTACAAGCCAAGCGCAATGAGAAAGGCTACCTCGTCACGTCGCCCTACGGCGATATCCTGGATGTGATTTTCAACAACGCCCCTGATGCCATCCTCGCCGCCTTCCCCGTGCTGCTCCTGGCAGGAGAGGTTACGCAGGAAGCGCTCCTCGCCGATCGCCTGCGCAAATATGTGCGCCAGGGGGGAACGCTGTTCCTGAGCGAAGCCGACGCGAAACTCCTCGCCATTACCCGCGCTTTAAAGCTGAAGCCTGGCATGTTGACCGCAGCCGGACCCGGCTACGCCCGCGTGGAGCGAGGACGCGGCGCGGTGGTGGTTTACCGGGAAGACGAACCGGCCGGGGCTGGTGTTTTGCCCAAGTTGCTAGCCCAGGCACGCGATGAACTCGTGCCGTTCCGAGTTTCTGGCCAACTTGAATCGCTTTACAATCGTACCGCGGATGGCTGGATCGTCACGCTGGTGAACAACGAGGGGATCACTAAATCCTATAACGAACCGCCGCGCGCGGACGGGACTCCCCAAATGGCCGTCCTCCGCTATACCGGTCCCGGGATCGTGCGCGCCGCTTCGATCTGCACGGCCGAAGGCGATGACCCCCTCGATCCGTCCGACCTGCGCCTTGCCATTCCTCCCGGCGAAATCCGTATCATCCGACTAATTCTCTCCCCAGGCATCCGGCAAAATTCGAAATGAGGGTGCAGGTGGGATATCGCGGCCGGCTAGGTCATCCTCCCCAAGAGTCTTCGCGTCCCTGACGCCAAGCCATGGGTTATTCGCATTTCAAAACTCCGCCTTCCTGTGGCGCGGAGCAGTTGGTCGCTTTCGCGGTTCCACTGCCAGCATGCCCGGAACGCCGCAGCCGAAGACCGTCTCAGAGTTTACCGATGAACCGGCGCAGGCGCAGCATCGCTTCCTTGATGTTGTCCAGGCTGGTGGCATAGGCGCAGCGGACGAATCCTTCGCCGCAATCGCCGAACGCGGTGCCAGGCACGACGGCGACACGCTCCTCGTGCAGGAACCGCATCGCAAACTCTTTCGCCGGCAGTTTGAACTTCGCCACGCTGGGAAAAGCGTAGAACGCGCCGAGGGGCCGATGACATTCCAAGCCCATCTCCGCAAATGCGCTCGCGATGAAATTCCGCCGCCGCCGGTATTCATTCACCATCTCGCCCACGTCAATGTCCGGTCGCGTGAGGGCTTCAATAGCAGCCTTCTGCGCAAGCGAGGAGGCGCAGAGCATGGTGTATTGATGGATTTTCATCATCGCCTCGATGAGTTCCGCCGGGCCGCAGGCGTAGCCGAGTCGGAAACCCGTCATCGCCCATGCTTTCGAGAAGCCATGCAGAAAAATCGTGCGGTCGCGCAGCCCGGGCAGGCTCACAATACTCGTGTGCGGTGCGTCATACGTCAGCTCGGCGTAAATCTCGTCCGTGATGACGATGAGGTCGCGCTCGCGGGCGAATGCCGCGATGTCCTCCAAGTCCTCCCGGCTCATGATGGCGCCGGTGGGATTGTTCGGAAAGTTCAGCATCAGCACCTTCGTCTTCGGGGTGCATTGGGCCTCCAGCATGGCCCGGGTGAGGCGGAAACCGTTCTCCGGTTTGGTCTCGACGGCGAGCGGAATGCCCCCGGCAAAAAGAATGGTGGCACGATACGAGACGTAGCAGGGCTCGTGATACAGGACTTCGTCGCCGGGATTGATTAGCGCGCGCAACGCCAGATCCAACGCCTCGCTCACTCCCACGGTCACGAGCACTTCGCTTTCGGGATTATATTCCGCGCCGAAATGCTTGCGGACATACTTGGCCAGCGCCTTGCGGAGTTCGAGATAACCGAGGTTGCTCGTGTAATGTGTCGCCCCGCGTTCGAGGGCGAACACGGTGGATTCGCGCACATGCCACGGGGTGTCAAAGTCCGGCTCGCCGATGCCCAGACTGATGACATCCTTCATCGTTGTGACGATGTCGAAGAAATCGCGGATCCCCGAGCGCGGGATGTCGCGCACGACGGTGTTGAGGCGGTTACGGAGCGACGGAGAGGCGTTCATCGGAAGAATCCTGGTGCATCAAAACGCCAAGGCGCTTGTAGGTTTTCAACATGAAATGGGTCGAGGTCGAGAGCACGCCGTCCAGCGGGGACAGTCGTTCGCTCACGAACGTGGCCACCTGCCGGAGATTTTCCCCCTCCACGAACAGGAGCAAGTCGTAGGTGCCGCTCATGAGGTAGGCCGAACGAACTTCGGGAAACCGGCTGATGCGCTCGGCGATGGAATTGAACCCGCCTTCACGCGATGGCGTCACCTTGACTTCGATGACGGCGGTGACCGTGTCGAGATCCAGTTGATCCTCGTTCAGCACGGCTTGGTAGCCGCGAATCACGCCCCGCTGCTCGTATTCGGCAATGCGCTGGTTGACCTCCGCAACGGGCAGGTTGAGCAGTTTGCCGAGATTTTCCCGGGTTTCGAGCGCGTTGGCCTGCAAAAGTTTCAGTAGTTCGTCCATAACCGCCTCGTCGAGGCGCCCCAAACGTAGCGGTTGCCCACGCGGTTCGTCGAGCAGGAAACCGATGACTCCCGGTGGCTACCAGGAATTGAGATTGAACTTGCCCCCGGCTCGGCAATAATTCGGCCACAAGCGATTTTGTGTTTTTTCATGAACGAATGGAACATTCAGTCCCGCGCCCACGCCTGCGAAGCCTGTCAGCAACCCTTTGCTGACCGACAGGGGTATCATACGCTGCTCTTCGACGTGCCACCGGAATTGCGGCGCACCGACATCTGTGAGGCGTGCTGGCAAAAGCAAACCGCGCAAGCCGACCCGGCACCCGCCGGCTTCATCTCGCATTGGCAGGGCGTTTATGAAGCGCCGCCACCAGTCGTGGATGCCATCCAGAAGGAGACCGCCGAGACGCTGCTGCGGAAGCTCATCGAGCAAAATGATCCCCGCTACGCGCCGGCAGGCTACATTCTGGCCGTCATGCTCGAGCGCAAACGCGTCTTGAAGGTCAAGGAACAAATTCTCCGCGCCGGCCAGCGCACGTTCATTTACGAACAGCCCCGCACCGGGGACATCTTTACGATTGTGGATCCCGACCTGCACCTCGATCAACTGGAACAAGTTCAGCGCGACGTGGCCGCATTGCTCGAACACGGGTTGACGCCACCACCTCCGGCGGAAGACCCGCCGCCCGTAACCGCCGCTGAGGCTGCGTCGGAGCTTGCGCCCACACCATTGGAACCGGCTCCGGCCAACTAACTTGCCGCCCGTGTCCGACCTCGCCGCGCTCCAAACCCGACTGGGTTACTCCTTTCATGATGCCGCCTTGCTGCGGCTGGCGCTTACGCATCCCTCCGTCGCGCACGAACAAGGCGCGCCGCTGCAACATAATCAGCGCCTGGAATTTCTCGGCGACGCCGTGTTGCAACTGGCGCTGACCCGCGAACTTTACGAAAAATTTCCCGACTTCAACGAAGGCCCGCTCACCAAAGCCCGCGCCAAGCTCGTCAATCGCCGAACGCTTGCCATTCATGGCCGGGCGCTGGGACTGGGCGAACATCTCATTTTGAGTCGCGGTGAGGAAATTAACGGTGGGCGCGACCGCTCCTCTGCTCTGGCCGACGCCTACGAAGCGCTCGTGGGCGCCATTTTCATGGATGGTGGCTATGACGTGGCGCGCGCATTCATTCTGCACGAGTTCGGCGCGGCGTTTGGCAGCCTGGATGTGATTCCCATTCTGGAAAACCCAAAAGGCGAACTTCAGGAGTTGCTTCAGGCGCGTTCCCCCGAAGCCCCCCATTATCATGTCGTTTCCACCACCGGCCCGGATCACGATCGCGTGTTCGAGTGTACGGTGCATCATGCCGGGGCGGAACTGGCGCGCGGCGCCGGCAAAAGCAAAAAAGCCGCCGAGAGCGAGGCCGCGCTGGCGGCATTGAACAAATTGCGCGCGGAGTCCTGCCCGCCAGCCGATCACGCGTCGCCAAAGGTGATGCCGGGTTGAACGGGGGCGGGGTGAGCTGCCAAACGCGCGCCCATCACTTTTCCGCCTTTCCAACTCCTCATCTACCAGCCATCACCCGATCATAGCCTCAAAATGAAATCCCTTTTTGCCGCAGCCCACAAACGCCTCATCGGTGTCGTCCACCTCCGCCCGCTGCCCGGTTCGCCGCGCTGGGGCGGCGATCTGAAGGCCATCATTGATTTCGCCGTTGCCGATGCCCGCGCTTACGAACGCGGGGGCGCGCATGCCATCTTCATCGAGAACTTCGGTGATGTACCCTTCACGAAAAGCAGCGTGGGTCCGGAAACCATCGCGGCGATGTCCGCCGCCGGTTGCGCCATGCGAGCCGCGGTAAAATTGCCCCTGGGCTTCAACGTCCTGCGCAATGACGCCCGCGCCGCACTTGCGCTTTGCGCCGCGTGTGACGGCGATTTCATCCGCGTCAACGTGCATACGGGCGCAATGCTCACCGACCAGGGTCTTATCGAGGGCGACGCATTCACCACGGTGCGCTATCGCGACCGCATCCGCCCCGGCGCGGAAATTTATGCCGACGTCCACGTCAAGCACGCGGTTCCCCTTGGCGATTGGACGCTGGAAGATTCCGCGCACGACACTGTGGAGCGCGGACTGGCCGATGCGCTCATCGTCTCCGGCGTTGGTACCGGTCAGCCGGCGGAGCTCGCGGACGTGGAAAAGGTGCGTCGGGCCTGCCCGAAAACAAGCCTGCTGATCGGCAGCGGGGTGAGCGTGAAGAACGTAGAAGATTATCTGCAATTCGCCGATGGGGTGATTGTCGGCTCCTCCCTCAAGCGTCACGGAAAACTGGCGAATCCTGTGGATTCCAAACGTGTCGCCGCGCTGGTGAAAGCGATGCGGTAACTGGAGCGCCGGTCGGAAAATCAGAGCTCCGCTTCCATGTTTTCCGCCGTACGCTCAATGATGTCGCGCAACGAGGTTTTGGGTCGGAACCCCGTGACGCGTTCCAGCTTCTCCACCACCGGTTTGCGGCGGCGCATGTCATCAAATCCGGGGGCATAAGCTTCCGCGTACGGCACGAACTCAATTGTGGATTTTGACCCCAGCGTTTCGATCACGCGGCGCGCCAGGTCCAGCATGCTGATTTCCTCGGTGCCACCGATGTTAAACACTTCCCCGCGCGCAGCGGGGTTGTCCTGCAAGCGCCTCAACGCCTCCACGGTATCCAGCACGTAACAAAAGCAGCGGGTTTGCTGACCGTCGCCGAAGACCCGCAAAGGTTCCCCCCGGCGGGCGGCGGCGATGAAACGGGGCAGCACCATGCCATAACGCCCCGTCTGACGCGGGCCCACCGTGTTGAACAGGCGCACGATGACCACCGGCAGCGTGCGCTCCTGCGCATAGGCCAGGGCCAGAAATTCATCCATCAATTTGGAGCAGGCGTAGCTCCAGCGCGATTGATGCGGCGGGCCGATCAGCAGATCGTCCTCCTCGCTGAACGCCGCTTTTTGACTCTTGCCATACACTTCCGAGGTCGAGGCGATGAGCAGCGGCACGCGAAGGGGCGCGGCGGCTTCGAGCAAGACCTCCGTCTCGTGCAGGTTGGTTTCGAGAACATGGATCGGCGATTTGACGACCAGGTCCACGCCCACGGCGGCGGCGAGATGGAAGATGGATTCCGCTTGGGCGACCAATGCAGGCAATTCGGCGCACGCAGAGACCCTGGCTTGAATGACGCGCAGCCGGGGATTCGTTTCCAGTGGGTGCAGGTTTCGGCGATTGCCAGTGGAAAGATCGTCCACGACCACCACTGATTTTCCCTCGCGCAGAAGTCGCTCAACCAGGTGCGAACCAATGAAGCCTGCGCCGCCGGTGACCAGAATGTGTGTTGACGCGGCGCTCATTCCAAGGCCCGAGCCACAGCTTCGGCCAGTTTTTGCCGGTACGCCGGGTCGGCGATCTTCCGCGCCTCGCGCGGGTTGGACAAATAGCCGCCCTCAATCAACACCGCCGGCCGATTTGGCCCCCGCAATACGGCGGGATAGCGCGCCCGCCGGACGCCGCGGTCGGTCGTGCCGCTGACTTCCAGTAACGCGCGTTGCAGCCGCACGGCGTACTGCACATTCTCTGCGTCAAAGGCGTTGTTCGGAAAAACCTGTTGCACGTCGTCATTATACCCACCCCGGGTAACACTCGACGCCATGCCAGTCGGCGTGAGGCAATACGTTTCCACCCCGGCGGGATCACTGCCGCTGG
Source organism: Limisphaerales bacterium (assembly GCA_020848635.1). GTDB lineage: Bacteria > Verrucomicrobiota > Verrucomicrobiia > Limisphaerales > JADLHS01 > JADLHS01. The sequence goes on along the minus strand of JADLHS010000045.1, from coordinate 18,401 downwards.
CCGCAGCATTAAAATGCAGACTCAAAAACAGATCGGCGTGCCGCGCGTCGGCCAACGCCGCTCGGTCGGGCAGCGAAACATCCACGTCGTTCGTGCGGGTCAGAAAAACCTGCCAGCCTTGTTGGGCCAGCAGCGGGGCGAGGCGCTTGGCCCAGTCGAGCGTAAAATCCTTTTCATTCCGACCGTCCACGACGCTGCGGGTGCCGGGATTCAGGCCGCCGTGGCCGGGATCAATCACGATGACGCGGCTCGGAGACGTCGCCATGGTCAGGCCGCGCGACAGCGGTTCGAGCGTTTTCTTGATGTCCAATGGATGCAAATAAATCTGGTCGCCAATTTGTTGCGGGGCGAAGCCGAGCCGGACATCCAATTGATCCCAAAAGGCCGTCTGGCTGCCGACACGAACGGCAAAAACGCCGTTCAAGGTGGTGATCGCATAGGCGACCTGCGGCAACAGCGGAATCTTCCGCAATGCATGCAAACCGTTCTGCGCGGCCCAACCATTCAGCGAAACCCAGCCCGGATCCGCCGTCGTCAGCGCAGGCAGGACGGGGGTGGTTTTGGGGCTTGCCGCCGCCATGGCATCGGCAGCAGGAAGATGCGAGGGCAGGCTTATGCTCTGCGTTGGTTCGACTGCCCGCGCCGCGCCAAGCTCCGTGTCCCAATTCGCCGGAAGCGAGTGACCCGTTGGTCCTGGCCCGGTGCTGCAGCCGGCCAGGAGGGCCAGTGCCGCCGCCAGGAATGTTGTACGTTGTGCCACACTGCCATTGTGCGAATGGGCCGGGCTGACTCAAGCCCACGTTTTCAATGGCGCAGTTTATTCCGGCGATGGCCCGGAACGATACGGCTGCTGCTTTTGATACAACCGGATGCGGGCGGCAATTCCCTCGGCAAGGACCTTATCGCCGGCTGACTGAGCGCGATCCACGGCTTTTTGGGCGGCCATGACCGCGTCCTCAAAGCGGCCGACTTCTGCGTAGGCAGCGGCAAGGGCATCCAGCAGCATCGGTTGCTTTTGACCGGGCGCCGTCGAAATGGTCTCAACCAACGTGATGGCTTCCCCTCCGTTGCGATACTGGTCGTCGGGCGTCGTAACAAGAAACCATGCAAGCGCGCCCAGCGCATCCGGCCAGTCGGGCCGCAACCGGACCGCCGCCCGCAAGTGAGCCAGGGCCTGCTCCATTTGCCGCAAACGCGCACTGGCCTGACCGAGATAAAAGTGCGCGGCAGCATGGTCGGGAGCCGATCGCAGCACAATTTCGAGATGGGGCACGGCTTCATTGGCGTTTCCGTTCAGAAGGAGAATGCGTCCCAGATTGTATTGCGCGTCGAGATTGCCAGGTTCAAGGCGGACCGCCTCAGCCAGATGCGGGCGCGCTTCGGCAGGTCGGCCAGTTTTGGTCAATGCGATGCCCAGGTTCAAATGCGTCTTGGCCAGCCGCGGGTCGAGTTGCAGGGCCGTCTCATAATGGCGGATGGCGGCCAATTGGTCGCCCTTGCGCGCCAGCGCGCCGCCAAGATTGCTGTGGGCTTCCGAGTACTTCGGGTCCAATCGAACCGCCTGTTCCAGATAGGGGATGGCTTCGTCCACCTTTCCGACGGAAACCAGTTCCGCGCCAAGATTGCACGCCGCTTGCGCATGCCGTGGATTGCGCCGGAGAGCCTCCCGATGCTCATTGATGGCGCCAGGCAAATCACCAACGCGTGCTCGCGCCACCCCAAGATTGTTGCGATAAACTGCACTTTCGGGCTTCAGGCTCACCGCTTTCGCGTAGGCGTCCAATGCGTCGCGATATTCGGCCAGGGCGCTGAGTGCGATTCCGATGCCATTGAAGCCCACCGCGTATGCGGGTTTCTTCCGAACAAGGTCGAGATAGCCGATGATCGCGAGGTTCAGATGCCCCCGGGCGGCGTTGGTGTCGCCGACCCGGGCGAGCACCACGCCCAGGCAGGTGCGAAAATCCGGGTCGGTGGGCTGAACCCGCACGGCTTCGGCATAATGCCGAGCCGCCTCGCTCAAGCGGTTCTCCGCTTCGAACAGGTTGCCCAGATTGCATTGCGCCTGCGCGTTGTCGCGCGTTACCGCCACCGCCCGCTCGAAGAGCGCGTGACTGTCGGACCAGTACTCGACCTGATGGCGCGTGACGAGCGCACAGGCAAGCAGGAGTCCCACCGACAGTCCCGCTCCGACCATGCGCCATCGGCCATGCGAGAAAATTCCCGCCCCCAGCCAGACGACGATGATAAATAATCCGACGAAGGGAAAATAAGTGTAACGATCTGCCAGGGCCTGGCTGCCGACCTGCACCAGGCCGATGACCGGTACCAAAGTGCCCAAAAACCAAGCCCAGCCAACGAAGATGAAAGGCTGTTTCCGCAACCAGAGTATCGCGCCAACCGACAGCAAGACCAACGTGACCGCGGCGAGGCTGATTTGCCATCCCGCCCACGCCGCAGGCAGCGGATAAATCGCCGTCAGGTCCGCCGGCCAAAACATTTTACCGACATAGCGGACATAGGCGATCAGCGCGTTGGCCAACCGCGCCCGAAAAGAAAGCTCCGAAATCGTGGCCACCGCTCCCCCCGTCTTTTGCACCAGGAAGGTGACCGCGCTCATGAGAAATGAGAGCATCAGCCATGGCCATTTTTCACGGCCGAGTTGAGCAAACCGTTGAATTTGTTCGCGCCACGGGGCTTCCGGCGAGTATCTGCGCAGCGGCCAACCGTCCAGGAGTAGCAGCAGAAACGGCAGGGTGACGTACATGCCTTTGCTCAACAGACTCAAGGCGTAGAACAGCAGTGCCAGCCAGGTATCGCGAAGGCGCAGCATGCCAACGGAACTCTGCCCGGCTGGCAACCTGGCGGCCACTACCTTTTGCACATACACCAGCAACGCCAGCAAGGCGAAGAACGTGCTCAAAACGTCTTTCCGCTCGGAAATCCAGGCCACGGATTCGACATGACACGGATGTAACGCAAAAAGCCCGGCCACCAGCGCGCTGCGCCATGTCGCCCCCGTCATCTGCCATAACAGCATTAACAGCAGGAGTGTGTTGACGATGTGGAGACCGAGGTTAATCAAATGCTGCGCGCTGGCATTCAGTCCGAAGAACTGGCAGTCCAGCATGTGTGAGATCCACGTCAGCGGGTGCCAGTTGCAGGCATAGACCCGCGTAAAGGCCCAACGAAGATTATCGGCGCTGAGGCCGTTCTGAACGTGTGGGTTGTCTTTGACGTACTCCTGGTCGTCAAAATCAACAAAGCCAAATTGCGAAACCCGCCAGTAGCCCGCCAGCGTGACGATGGCCAGAATCAGCCCGATCCAAAGGCGCCACCGGCGTTGCTTGTTGGTTTCCACCGGGGCAATCTAGCCAAACCCGCCAGTCGCAAAAGCCAAAACAAAGTTGCGAACCACGGCTTCCACGCCATCATCTGCCCGCGGAACTAACCAATAACCCGACGCTTGAAAATCCTCGTCGCCATTACCGGAGCCAGCGGCACGCTGTACGCCCAGCGCCTGCTCGACAATCTCGACCCGCAGGCACACGAAATTCACGTCGTGCTGAGCCACTACGCGCAGCAGGTGATTGCGGAAGAATTGCCCGGCGGCCTGCGCCTGCCTGCTGGGGTGACCCCCCACGGCCTCAAAAGCATGAACGCCCCGTTCGCCAGCGGCTCGAACCCGCCGGACGCGATGGTTGTGATTCCCTGCACAATGGGCACGCTGGGCCGGATCGCGCATGGTTACAGCGAAGATGTCCTGCTGCGGGCCGCGGATGTGATGCTCAAGGAAAGGAAGAAACTCATCCTCGTACCGCGCGAAACGCCCTTGAGCCTGGTTCACGTCAAAAACTTCGAACTGCTCCTGCTCGCCGGCGCGACCATTCTCCCGGCCAATCCCTCTTTCTACATGCGGCCGCAAACGATCGAGCAGGTCGTGGATACCGTTGTCGCCCGGGTGCTCGATCATTTGGGTGTGGCACATCGGCTCGTGAAACGTTGGGCGGAGGAGAAAGAATGAGCACCTTACGCCAAGGCGCCAAGCCACCCAGCCGCGAAGTCCATTTTGTCATGGCGCTGGGCCGCTGGGCCCTTTTGCCTTTGCGCTAAAGCCCAATGTTCTCCTTCATCCAAAAATGGGCTGGCTTCGTACGCTTCTCGCACACGATCTTTGCCCTGCCATTTGCCCTCGCCGCAATGGCGGTGGCGGCACGGGAAAACCGCGGCTGGCCGGGTTGGCGGACGTTTGGGCTGATTCTCGGCGCGATGGTCTGTGCCCGCACCTGTGCGATGGCGTTCAACCGGATCGTGGACCGGAAGTTTGATGCGCTCAACCCGCGTACGGCGAACCGGCATTTGCCCGCCGGGCAAATCCGTCTGTTCAGTGCCATCGCTCTCTGCACTCTTTCCGGCGCCGGACTCATCGCCGCGAGTTGGTTTCTCAATCCCCTGTGCTTTTATCTCTCCCCCGTGGCGCTCGTGGTGATTTGTTACTATTCACTGACGAAACGCTTCACGGACTACACGCACGTCTTTCTCGGGTTTGCGCTGGCGCTGGCGCCCGTGGGGGCGTGGCTGGCGGTGAGAGGCGGCTTTGGTTTTATGTCACCCGTGGGCATGTTCGACTCCCCGGAAGCTTTGCTGGCATGGCTGGGGGCCGCGCGAGTCGGCCTGCAACCGGTGGTGCTGGCCCTGGCCGTGGTCCTCTGGCTTGTGGGTTTCGACATCATCTACGCGCTGCAAGATTACGAGTTCGACAAGCGGCAGGGCCTGCACTCGCTCGTCGTGGCCTGGGGACCGAAGAACGCGCTCGCGGCCGCGTTCCTCGCCCACCTCGTCATGTGCGGCCTGCTTTTCGCGTTCGGTGTGCTTTGTGGCTTTCGCATCGCCTACCTCGTGGGCTGGGGCATCATTGTGGCCTGCCTGGTGTTGGAACACTGGATTGCCCGCCGCCGCAGTCTGAACTGGATCAATGTCGCCTTCTTTCGCCTTAACGCCGTGGTCAGCGCCGTCTTTCTTGCCGTGGTCGTGGCGGAGGTTGTGTTTCAAGGTGGGTTTCGATTGCGGTGATCGGCTGCAGGCACGCTACCCGCAGAGCAAACTCGAACCGTGGTCTCGTTGGCGGGCTTCAACCCTCGTCTTGCCGTCCGCTGCCCATGGCGCATTTGATTGACGCCCCGGACCCTCCCTCCTACCGTTGCCGCCGCCCGCAGAGACAGAATCTGATGTCGTATGAAGACCAAACTAAGCCTTGTTCTCGTGTGCCTGGCGGCGGCGCTCGCGTCCTGCTCCAAGCCGTCGGGTGAGGCTACCCGCACCCGAGGAGACGAGGCCATCCCAGTCACCGTGGCGCCGGTGGCTTCCGTCCCGCTGGACCGCACAATTTCCATCGTCGGCACTTTGTATGCAAAAGACGAGGCCACCATCGGCGCACAGGTCGAAGGCCAGGTTGAAAAGACCCGGGTGGATTTTGGCGACCGGGTGACGACGGGCCAGGAACTCGCGCTGATTGACACCACCGCGTACGAAGCGCAGGCCCGGCAATCAGCGGCGAACGTCGCCAAGGTGAAAGCCAGCGCCCTCAATGCCGAGCAAAACCTCAAACGCGTCCAGGATCTGCAAAGGGATAAAATCAGCTCCGCCAGCGACCTTGACAAAGCGGTGGCGGACGCCGAACAGGCGCGCGCCGAGGTTAAAGCGGCCGAAGCCGGCGACGCAATCGCGCAGCTCAATCTCGAACGCTCCCACGTCCGCGCTCCGTTCGACGCCGCGGTCGCCGAACGCATTGCCAGCGCGGGCGATTACCTGAAAATCGGCGCGCCATTGTTCCGCATCGTGAACGACGCGGTGTTGAAATTCATCTTCCAGGTGCCGGAGCGGAGCGCGTCGTTCGTGACGAAGCGGCTGCCCGTGCAGTTCAGCGTGGACAATTATCCGGGCGAAACCTTCACCGGCAGCGTTTATCTGATCAGCCCTTCGGTCTCGACCAGTTCCCGCGCATTCGGGGTGGGCGCGTTGGTGACGAACACGGACTTCCGGCTCAAGGCGAACACTTTCGCGCGCGGCGCACTCACGCTGGAACGCGCCGTGCCCACGCCGATGATTCCGCTCGAAGCGGTGGTCAGTTTTGCCGGGGTGACGAAAGTGTTCGTCGTCGAAGGCCCCACCGTCCGCGCGCGTGCGGTGAAGGTGGGGCGGATTCAGGATGGGCGGCAGGAGATTCTGGAGGGTTTGAAACCGGGTGAAAACGTGGTTGTCAGCGGCCAAAGCCGTCTGAGCGATGGCTCGAAGGTAACGATTCAATCGCCGCCACCGACTCCGGTCATGGACCAATCCGCCGGCCCGACTGCCGCCGCCGAACATGAAAAGCGCTGAACCAGCTCCTCGGCCAGCCGAACCGGCGGAGGTCAAAGGCGTCGGCCTCGCCGATCTGTGCATCAAGCGCCCGGTCTTCGCCACGATGATCAATCTGTTCATCGTTGTGCTGGGCTGGTTTTCGCTGAGCAGCATCGGCATTGACCAGTTCCCCAACGTCGAGTTGCCCATCATCACCGTGACCACGACGTTGCGGGGCGCATCCCCCGAGGAGATGGAAACCAGCGTGACAAAGCCGCTGGAGGAAATCATCAACACGATCCAGGGCATTGATGAGTTGAGCAGCGTTACCACCGAGGGGGTTTCGCAAATCACCGTGCAATTCCTGCTGGAGCGCAATCGGGACATCGCCGCGCAGGATGTCCGCGACAAGGTGAACACGATTCTCGCCCGCCTGCCGCCCAACACCGAGCCCCCGATCATTGACAAGTTCGACCTCGACGCCATCCCCGTCATTTCGATTAGCGTCACGGCGCCCCGGGATTTGAAGGAGATCAGCTACATCACGGACAAGTTGATCAAGCAGAGCCTCGAAACCGTCCCGGATGTCGGCTCGGTCAGCATGGCGGGCGCACGCACGCGCGCGGTGCAGTTGTCGGTGGACATCGAAAAGCTCCGCGCCTACGGGTTGACGATTGACGATGTCCGCAAGGCGCTGGCGCGGCAGAACGTGGAAATCCCCGGCGGGCGGCTCAGTCAACATCCGCGCGAACTTACCGTCCGCACCCTCGGCCGCATGGCCGCCGTCCCGGATTTCAACGAACTCATCGTGGCGAATTTCGGCGGGCAGCCGGTGTTCCTGAAAGACGTCGCCCGGGTCGCGGATGCGGTCGAGGAACCGCGTTCCCTGTCCACCGCCAACGGGCAGCCCTGCGTGACGCTCATCGTGCGCAAACAGTCGGGCAGCAACACCGTCAAGGTCATTGATGGCGTCAAGCAGCGGATGGCGGAACTGAAAGCCGTGGTGCCGGCGGACTTCCAACTGCAAGTCATCCGCGACCAGTCCCGCTTCATCAAACGCTCGCTGGAGGAAATCAATCTGCACCTGCTGCTCGGCGCGCTGCTTGTGGCCCTGACCACGTTCGCCTTTCTTCATGACTGGCGCGGGACGGTCATCGCCTGCGTCGCCATCCCAACGTCGATTGTTTCAACCTTCGTGCTGATGCGCGCCATGGGCTACACGCTGAACAATTTTACGATGCTCGGGCTCGTGTTTTCCGTTGGCATCGTGATTGATGATGCCATCGTGATTTTGGAAAACATCCACCGCACCATGGAGGAAAAAGGTTGGAGCGGGCCGAAGGCCGCCAGCTACGCCACCGGGGAAATTGCGCTGGCCGTCATGGCTACGACTCTCTCGCTCGTGGTCATCTTTCTGCCCCTCGCGTTCATGAAGGGCCGGGTGGGCATGTTCTTCTCGAGCTACGGCGTGACCGTAGCGTTTGCGATCATCGTGTCGTTGTTCGTTTCCTTCACCCTGACGCCGATGCTGGCCTCGCGGTTCCTCCGGCACACCGATGATCCCAAGGCGCGGGAGAAAAAAGCGCACGGCGGAGCGCTCATGCAATGGCTCGCGCATCATTACCTGAACGTCCTGCGCTGGAGTCTGCATCATCGCTGGGTCATCATGACGGCATCCGGCGTTTGTTTCATTTTGATCATCCCGCTCGGCAAGCTGACCAAGTTCACCTTCATCCCGCCGGACGATTCGAGCGAGTTTGAGATTTCGCTGCAAACCCCCGAAGGTTCCGACCTCCAACGCACCACCGAAGTTTGCAATCAGATCGAACAACGCCTGCGCGCCTTGCGCATCGGCACGGAGGTCGTGGTCGTGGACTCGTTGATCACCATCGGCAACACCAGCGGCCGCCTCGGCAAAGGCGAGGGCGACGTGACAGTGGCCACGATTTACTGCCGGCTGCCCGAACTCGGCGGGCTATGGGACAAAATCACCGGCAAGACGCGGCGCTGGGCGCAGTTTCAGGCGATGGGCCTGGCCCGGAAAATTCTCGCCCAGTATCCGGACGTGCGTTCGAGTGTGCAGTTGATTTCCAACATCGGCAGCGGCGGCCGCAACGCCGACCTGCAGTTCAACCTGGTCGGTCCGGACCTGCAAAAACTCACGGGTTACGCCGAGCAAATGATCGCCCGCTTGCGCACCACGAACGGTCTCGTGGACGTGGACATGACGCTCGCCAATCGCAAACCGGAACTGCGCGTCGCGATTGACCGGGAAAAGGCAAGCCAGTTTGGGTTGCAGATTCAGGACATTGCCGACACGTTGCGCACGCTGGTCGGCGGCGAAATTGTCGGCACTTTTCGCGAGAACGACGACCTTTATGACGTGTGGCTGCGCGCCGATGCCCGCGACCGCACAACGCAGGAAGCGTTGGAGGACGTCACGCTGCGATTGACCAGCGGGACAAACGCCGGACTCGTGCAACTGGTGAACTTCGTCCAATTCCGGGAGGCGCGCGGACCGAATCAAATTGACCGCTTCCAGCGCCAGCGCAAAGTGACCATCGTCGCCAACCTGACCAGTGACAAGGCGCTGGGTGATGCGATTCAGGACGTGCAAGCGTCGGTGAAGCAAATGGATTTGCCCGCCGGCTACGGCGCGATCTTCACCGGCCGCGCCAAAACGCTGCAGGAAACGTTTCAGAATTTCGTCCTCGCGTTCGGGCTGGCGATGATTTTTATGTACATGATTCTCGCGGCCCAGTTTGAAAGCTTCGTTCACCCGGTTTCGATTCTGCTGGCCGTGCCGCTCTCCCTACCGTTTGCGCTGTTCACGATGGTGGTCCTGAACGAACCCTTGAACATTTACGCGATCTTTGGGCTGTTCATGTTGTTTGGCATCGTGAAAAAGAACGGCATCCTGCAGGTGGACTATACGAACACGTTGCGGGCCCGCGGCCTCGATCGCGAGACGGCCATTCTGCAGGCCAATCGGGCGCGCCTGCGCCCGATCCTGATGACGACCCTGATGCTTGTAGCCTCGATGCTTCCGATTGCGCTGGGTCAAGGCCCGGGCGCGGCAGGGCGCGCTTCGATGGCCAAAGTCATCATTGGCGGCCAGATGCTTTGCCTGCTGCTCTCCTTGCTGGTCACGCCGGTCAGTTATGCCATTTTTGATGATTGGGGTGCCGGTCGCTTTTTCCGCCGGAAGCACCCGCCCCAAGCCTTGGGTTTGCCGGAAACCGCAAACCCTGCTGGCGATTGACGGGTTTTCATTCCAACGATACCGTCGCGGAAACAAGAATGCCAACCGCTCATCTGATGAAACCACTACTCACCCTAGGTTGCGCCCTGGCCCTAACCCACGTCGCCTTTGCCGCTGAACTCGGTGACCCCGCGCCGCCGCTGAAAATCTCCGAATGGGTCAAAGGCAAACCCGTGGATCTGGCCGCCGTCAAAGGCCAGCAAGTCGTGGTCGTCGAGTTTTGGGCCACTTGGTGCCCGCCCTGCCGGGCCAGCATTCCACACCTGACCGAGATGCAGAAGAAGTTCAAGGACGTTATTTTCATCGGCGTCACCGACGAGGAGGTGGCCAAGGTGAAGAAGTTCGTGACCAAGATGGGCGATCAGATGGATTACGTGGTCGCCGTGGACGACGGCAAGAAGACCAGCGCGGGCTACATGGAGGCATTCGGCCAGGGTGGAATTCCGCATTCATTCATCGTGGACAAAGAAGGCCGCATTGTGTGGCACGGACATCCGATGGCAGGGTTGGCTGAGGCGGTGACGGAAGTGCAGGCGGGCAAGTTCGACCTGAACAAGGCGAAGCTACGCGACAGCGCCCGCCAGAAGATGGAAGCTTTCTACCAAGCGGCGGGGGAAGACCGGGACGAGACGAAGATTGAAAAACTGGGCCGGGAACTGGAAGCGCTGGACGCCGAGATTGGCGGCCTCAATCCGGGAAAGAAATTCAGCGCCGCCGAAGCCCGCAAGAGCATGAAGTTCCAAGGCCTGTTGCGCGAGTATCAAACGGCCGTGATGTCCGGCAAGCGGGGCACAAACCTCGTGCACATCGAAAAGTTGGTAGCGGATTCAGCCCCGGCGGACTTCAACCTCACCGAGTTTAAGGAACTCATGGCGATGAACACCCTGTTCGCCGACTATTATGGCGCAGTGACTGGACAGCGCACCGCTGACAAGCTCCCCGAACTGGCGAAGCAACTGGGCGCGGTGAAAACCAAGAACGGCATGCTGCTAAACGAGTGGGCTTGGACCATTCTCACCGACGAGCACATCAAGACCCGCGATCTCGCCTTGGCGACCCAACTCGCCAAGACCGCCGTGGAAGTTAGCGAGGCAAAAGAAGCGGGCATCCTCGACACCTACGCCCGGGCATGGTTCGACAGCGGCAAAGTCACCGAAGCCATTGTGTGGCAGAAGCGAGCCATCGCGGCGGCGGACGACGCAGAAACGAAGCAAGAGCTCGCCGTGACGTTGAAACGGTACGAAGCCAAAGCCGGGTCGAAATAATCCGGGGGCCCGGCTCACCCCTGCTTCAAGCGAAGCTCGCCCGCAGGTATTCGAGACTGTGCTCCGCAATCACCTCCGCTCCTTCCTCGAACTTGAACACCTCGACAGAAACGTAGCCATCGTAACCCACCTCCCGCAGCGCGGCGGCGATGGGTTTGAAATCCACGTCGCCAAAGCCGGGGCCTTTCAGATTCGTGTCGTTCGCGTGGAAGTGCGCGAAGTCGGGCCATGATTCACGAATGATCTGGGGGATGGGCTTGGCTTCGGAAGACATCGCCTTCACATCAATAATGATCTTGAATGCGGGCGAGTTGAACGGTTTCACAAACTCGATCGCCTCCGCCGCGGTGTTGATGAAATTGGTTTCCGCGGGCGTGAGCGGCTCGAAACAAATAACCACCCCCCGGTCTTCGGCACGCTTGACCGCGTCGCGGAACGTGGCTGCGGTCCACTCCCACGCCTGTGCGCGCGTTACGCCGGGCAGCAGATTGCGCTGCTTGGGGGAACCGACCACCATGATCGTGCCGCCAAAGTCCGCGCAGCAATCCACCAGCTCGACAAAATACTTCGCCGTGCGTGTGCGAACGGCGGCATCGGTGTGATTGAGGTAAAGCCCTTCCGGCTTCACGAGCAGCCAGTGCAGGCCCACGATGGCGATCTCGTTGCGTGCCGCGAGTTCGCGGATGCGCTGGCGCTCGGCGGCGGAGATGTCGGTGACTGCATGGGCGAGCGTGAAGGGGGCGATTTCCAAACCGGCATAGCCGAGTCCCGCCGCGTGGGCCAGCGTATCCTCCAGTTTCCAGCCCTGATAAATCTCGTTGCAGATGGCGAATTTCATGAGTGGGAGCTTCAGAAATCAAACCCGCCGGCGCAAGTTTGAACTCGCCCCGCCAGGGCCGTTTGTCGGGCGTGCGGTTCAATCAGCCCCGGTGATTGGTCTTGAAGGGTTTCCGCGTTCGGACCAGAGTGTTGGCCACCACGATGAAAACGTCCCCCGCCGCCGCGCCTCGGCTTCACACTGATTGAATTGCTCGTGGTGATCGCGATCACTGGCTCAATGACAAATACGATGGCCCGTCGCGCAGCCCGGTGAAAACCAGCACGGCGCGACCGACCTGGGTGTTGGCGGCCGATTGCACCATGAAAGTCAACGGCGCGTGGGGCGGCGCGGATCGGGATGTGGCTTACGCCAACATGCCACAGCACCGCAAAACCGGATCCAAAGTGCCGCAAGGAGGTAACGAGCTTTTCAGCGACGGCTCCGCCCGTTGGATTAAGGCCGAGACCATGTTCTTCCTTCATACTTGGGGAGCGGGCAGCAGCCGGGCTGGGTATTTTTACCAGGACGATTCTGATTTCTCGGCAAATTTGCGGGCCCAACTGCCATCCTTGAGGTTCACCCCGTAGTCGGCGTGCCGCCCAATTTCATCCGATGACGTTCTCTATGGCCTATGGCCCGCCACCCAGTGTGGAAACGACTTCCAAGTTGCGGATTCCGCCTCCTCGCCCCGGCATTCGGTTCCGCAGTGGCGAAATATCCGCTTGAAACGGGGGTCGCCAGCTTGCTACAAGAAGCCCCGCCAAAGGCAAAACGTCTTTGCAAACCAAACAGTTAAATCAAATGAAATCCAACATTACAGGTTCAAATCTTCGCTCAGCCAGCGTCATCGCGGCCAGCCTCCTCTTGATGGGAGCAGCCGTTACCCAGGCGGCTGAGCCCGAGGCGAAAAAGGGCTGGGAAACCACTGCGGCGGCAGGGTTGACCGTCACCAGCGGCACCAAGGACACCTTGCTCGTAACCGCCGGGCTGAATACCAGTCGTAAATGGGACAAGGACGAGGCTGCGTTTGGGATCAGCGGGGGCTACGGGCAGGATAACAACAATGTGGATAAGAAGAACACGCCGAATACCGAATTCATCCAAGGTTTCGGCCAGTACAACCGTTTGTTCACTGAGCGGTTTTACGGTGGTCTCCGGTTGGATGCGACTTCCGATGGCATTCAGGATCTGGCGTACCGGGCGACGCTCACTCCCCTGGCCGGCTACTACCTCATCAAGAGCACGAACACCACTCTGGCGATTGAAGTTGGTCCTTCCTTGGTGACCGAGCAGTATAACGGCGAGGATAATGACATCTACCTGGGTATCCGTTTTGCCGAACGTTTCGAACACCAACTAACCGATTCGAGCAAATTATGGCAGAGCGTTTCCTACGTTCCCCAAGTGGATGATTGGATGGGAAATTACACCGTCACGTTTGAAGCCGGCATTGACACCGCCATTACCAAGGACAAGAAATGGAAGTTGCGCGTGGTGTTTCAGGACATTTACTCCGAATCCAGCAGCAAACCCGCTGGCATCGAGAACAACGAACTGCGCTTGATCGCCGGCACGGCTTACACATTCTAGGTCGGACCAACGGCAGACCCACACCCGGCCCGGCACCGAGGGACGAGCCCCAGTCACCAGCTCACATGGGGTGGAGTTGAAGGGCGGGTTGCCACGAATTCTGGCGGCACGGCGCGAACGGCCGGCCCGGGGCTTTCCGCCAACTTTGATCTGCGGCCCAGCCGGTTGGTTCAACGACAGCAGAAACAGCAGAATGGAATCACGCGCCGGGTTTAACCGGCGGCGGATTCCATTTTTGCTTGGGAACACAAACCGGCTGGGGCGGGTCGGCCTCGTAATGCGGCGACATGATTTGGACGCCAGCTTCGTTGAAAACGTCTTGGATGTTGGCGTGGAGCTGCGACAGCACGGCGATCCGTTCCGCCGGTTTGTGGAGCGCGACCCGGAGTTCGTAGGCCACGTAAAAGTCGGAAAGCTGGGTTTGGAAAACAGTGGGCTGGGGTTGGGGTTTTAGGCCGATGGTGCGACGGGCCGCTTCCAGCAATAGGGCGTGAACCTGTCGCCAGGGCGTGTTGTAGCCGATGGTCACGGTGGTCGGCACGAGGACGCCGGTCGTTTCGTTGAGGCGGGAATAGTTGATCAGCGTGCCGCCCGAGATCTGGCTGTTCGGCAGGACGATTTCCTCATTGCGACCGGTCACCAGTCGTGAGGAGAAGAACCCGACGGTTGTAATCGTGCCTTCATGTTCGCCCACGCGCACGAAATCGCCGGGGCGGCAGGTGCGGTTGTAAACCATCACCAGACCCCCGACCAACTGCGCGATCGAGTTGCCCGCCCCGAGGGAGATCATCAAACCCGCCAGCACCGTAATGCCGCGAAACGCCGGGGTCTGGCTGCCGGGAATGTAGGGGAAAGCCACGATGATGGCGGTAATCCAGATCAAGACCACCGACAAGCGCTGCGCGATGGGCGCCGTGGTCGGATCGAAAAGGCGAGAATTTGAATTGCCGCGGGCGATGGCAACGAAAAATCGCCGGGCCGCCGTGTTGGCAAAACGCGCGAGGCCAAAAACCACCGCCACAATACCCAAATTGGGCAGGGCATGAATGGCACTCTGGCCGAACTTGGCCAGCGCAGCAAAAAAGGTCTCCGCCAATTGCTCGCCGAAGGGCCGCGTGTGCGGAAACAGGCGGAGCAAAAACTCCAGCCACAGAAAGGCCGCCATGACCGTTGCCGCCCAAAATACCGTCGTCATCAGTCCCCGAAGCACCGCCACCAGGTTTTGCAGCCCGACCAAGCGGAGGCTGTGCGATTTGATTTGGTCCGCCTTGCCGGCCGTTGAGCGGATGAGTCGCGATTCGACCCAACGACGATTCCGCGCCAACAACCAAATGAATCCAATCAGGAGCAGCGTTGCCAGAATGCCCAGCACCGCGGATTTGAGCAGGCTCTCATGATCGCGAAGTTCCTCGGCTTCAGCCACGGCTTGGTCGAGGCGGCGCACGGTTTGTCGGACAACGGAATCGAAGGTTTCGCCCTCAATCTCAAACACATCCTTCGGCAGGATGAAGAAAACCGTCTGGCCATGAACTCTGATCTCCGCGGTCCCCTCCACCAATTGCGAGTCAGCCCGGACGCCGCCGGGTTTCCGGAGGGCTTGTTCAATTCGGACTTCGGCGGCCGCCGCGCGTTGTTCGGGCGAATACGTCCCAAGGTTCGTTCGGAACACCATGACTTCGCGGTTCAGCACTTTCAAGATCACTCCCGCACTTGCGGGCTCCGGGCTTTGCGTGGCCGCGGCCGCGGATTCCGCGGCCAGGCTGGAACCTGTCCACAACAGAGCAACGGTGAGCACAGCGCACCGTTGCAGGCCACCGACGAATGGATGGAACACGACTTGGGGGGCGATCATAGTTTTGCGGGTGAAGCCTTGAAGGATTGATCATGGCCACCAGCCCGAGTCTGCTGCGGCGGACGACCACCGTCAATCTTCCGGCAAGACGGAATCCGATCAACATGGTAATTGGCTGGGGTTTGCATTCCGGCCTCCCGGATTTCAAAAATCCAAGGCCAGCCCTACACTGTAGCCGGTGAACGGACCTTCGAAGTAATAGGCACCGCTGAGGCTCAGCTCGCGGATGGGTTTGACCCATTTCGGAACGAACAAACTCGCCCCCAGGCGCATTTCGTAGAAATGCTCGACGAAATCCGAGTGCCGGATCTGTCCCGCCAGATCATAACGCGCAAACAGGCTGAAAAGATCCACGGGCATGGAGAAGAGTTTCCAAGGCGACCGGTAGCGGGCCGAAACCTCGTTCCGCCACACCTGCGACGCCGAGTCCAGATCAATCAACGGGCTGGAATCGTGCAGGCCGAGTACCCCGATATACGTGTATCGGGAGTTCACCCCCAGCACCCAGCGATCAAACGTCCACGCCGCGTTCACCTCCAACGATGGGAGCAGGGTCAAGGCATCCGCGTCCCAGTCAAAGAGCAAGCCGGTCGTCGGATCTCCCGGTGGAACGTCACGATTATAATTCTCCCAGACGTGGCTGTAGGCCAGCATCAACCGGGGTGAAACTGAAAGCCAGTCGTTTATCCGGCACTCAACTCCACCCCCGGCCGTAGCCGTCCAACTTCGGACCCGCAACTCCCCGGTTGGGGGGCCGAAGCCGGTCACATCCTGGCTCAAATCAAAATAGCCGACATAAGCGCCGACCAGTGGCCGGAAACGGTTGGTTGGGCTGCCGAAGGCGTAGGAGAGCGGGAGTTTGAACGTCGAAAACTTGACGTCCGACGAGCCGGGATTGTCATAGTCAAACGTGCCCGTGGCGATGGTGTTGCCGGCGGAAAAGACCTCGACCGCGCTGACAGCGTCATTGGCGAGATTGTTGTTCAAGGTGCGAATGCTGTCTGGGTCCAGTTGCGCTTTTACCGTCATGGTCAGGCAAAATACGGTTAAGCTGGGTAGGAGAACTGCCCAGCGAAAGTGCGGCGGGCGGCACGGCCGTTCTCGGTGGTAAAAATCAGTCATCGTGCAGGCAGACTAAAGGTAAAGCCATTTGGAGAGAAAGATGGAATATTCAATTCGCCCGCGTAAAGGCATGGCCTTCTCTGCGGTCGAATTGAAAGTCATGGGGCCATGAAGCGGTTGCTGACGCTGGCGGAAAAGGCGCGGGACCGTTTCACGCAGAATTCACTGCAATGGTTCATTCGAGAGCAGCTCGAAGAGGCAACCTCCATGGACGTGTTGCTGCAGATCGGGCGGCGGACGGGCGGCGGGCGGGCGGCGGCGGACGGTTGTTCGTCGAGCATTTCCTCGGCGCCGAGGCGGACGCTGCCGGCGGCGAGCAGGACTGAAAAATCGCCGCAGGATTTTCGCCCGGGTGCCGAGCCGGCCCGGGCGGGGGGTCCCCACGCTACTTCGCCGGTCCGGGCAAAGGTTTCATCGTCAGGGGGTCGCGCAACGGCAGCTCGGTGAATTTTCCACCCACCAGGTTCGTGAACGCCACCGGATGGTTCGGGTCGCCTTTGAGAATCTCGCCCTTCTGACCCACCCCAAGGATCACGAGCCGGTCGGGGGTCAGGTATTTCTTGGCGACGCGCTGCACGTCTTCCTGCGTCACGGCGCTGATGCGAGGAATCACCTTCTGCCAGAAATCCGGTTCCGTCGCAAACCGGCCGGTGAATTCCTCATACGCCAGCACATTCGCCACTTGCGCCTTGGAGGCAAAGCTGCGCGGCAGCCGTTCGATGTACCCGCGTTTGGAGTTTTCCAGTTCCTCCCGGGTCACCGGTTCCGCGGCCATGCGTTTCATCTCCTCGATGACAATGGAGGCGGCATAGGCCACCGAACGGGACTTGGATTGAAAACTGGCCGTGAAGACGTAGGGGAAATAAACGCCGCCAGGAAAGCTTGATCCCGCCGAATAGGCCAATCCCTCGTCCGAGCGCACGCGGTTCACGATGCGGGAGGTGAATCCGCCCCCGCCCAGAATATCGTTCATGACGATGATCGGCCAGTAGTCCGGATTGGCGCGCATGATGCCGGGCAGTTGCATGGAAACGCGGCCCTGGTTCACGTCCTTGTCCACGAGATATACGCCGGCGTCCGCCATCTTGAGGTCCTGGGGAATCGGCGGTGGTGGCGTACCATGCCACGGCCAGTTGGCAAAAAGTTGGTCGAGTTTCTGCACCATGACGTCGCGCTCGAAATCGCCGGACACCGCGAGCACGAAGTTCGACGGCCAGAACCATTGCCTCTGGAACGCCAGCAAATCATCCCGCGTGATCGACGCCACGGACGCAGCGGTTTCCTGACGGTTATCCCAGAAGTTGTCGCCGTACGCCAGAAAGCCGGCCTCGGTGCGCTCAATGTTGGCGGAATCATCGTTGCGCTGCTGCATGCCCTGCAACATTTGCTGCTTCTGGAGATCAATCCGATCCTGCTGGTAGCGTGGCGCGGTCAGCACTTCCCGCAAAATGGTCAGCCCTTCGTCCAGGTCTTTGGCCAGCAGGTTCAGGCTCACCGTGCCTTCGGCGCCATGGATACTCGAACCCAGTTGCGCCGCGAGAAACGCCAACCGTTCCTCCAGCTCCTGCGCCGTGCGCTTCTCCGTGCCACCGCGCGTGAGCAGGGTGCCGCACAGGTCGGTCAAACCTTCCTTGCCGACCGGCTCCACCCAGTCGCCTGTGTGGATGTAGATGGCAAGGTTGATGAGCGGCAATTCGTGGTCGGGCACGATATAGGCCACGGGACCGCTCTTCAACGGGACGCGATACGGATCCGGCTTGGGCGGATGAAATTCCAGGGGCGGGAACGAAAGTTTCTCCGGTCGGTCGGGAATGGCAACGCCGGCCGCCGGCGCTTCAGCCCCGGGAACCGGACAGCATCCCGCGGCGGGTTTCCGGGATTGGCACGCGGCCAACCCGATTAAAAGCGCAAAAGGAAAAAGGAAAAATGCCGCGCGTCCGCGCTTTGATGATTTCGAATTTTGCATTTCTATTTCTTGATTTTGGGTTCCCCGGGCTTGCGCGTGTAAACGGCCACCGCCCGATTCTCCTTGTTGAAATACTGGTTTGCCACGCGCTTCACATCGGCGGCCGTCACGGCCTGCACCTTCGGGCCGGCTTCATTGATCGCGCGCCAGTTGCCGTTGCCCTCGTTATGGATCAAATTCATGAGGAT